>CAZYJP010000036.1:0-10785 GCA_964647795.1 uncultured Thermodesulfobacteriota bacterium | reverse complement strand
CCCGGGGATGCCCAGTTCCGCGAGCACCTGGACGAACTGGTTGTGGGCATTCTCCCGTTCGAACCCGAGCGCGTCGACCGATTCGCCGGCGTAGTCGCGGGAGCGCTCGTAGTACTGAAACTTGATGCGCTCGTAGGGGATGATGCGCTTGGTGTTCTCCTCGTACTCCGTCTTGGCGAGGAGCGAGTGGATGTAACGGGCCACTTGGAGGCCCGCGCCGATGGCGTTGGTGATGAGGCCGGGCCTGGTCACGTCGCCGACGGCGAATACCTTCGGGTCGGTGGTGCGCCCGGCGCTGTCGACCCGCACGAAGCCCCGGTCCCGGTCCACGGCAGCAGGGACGTAGTCGAGCTCCGGGGTCTCCCCGATGGAGACGATGACCGCGTCCGCAGGGAGCGAAGTGCCGTCCTTGAAGTGAATCGTCCCGGCCTCGCGGTCGTACCGGTCGGTGAACTTGGGAAAGAGGATCTCCGCCCCTCTCGCCTTGGCCATCTGCTGCTCCTTGCCGAAGGAGGCGGGCTTCTGGATGTCCACCGCCGTCACCTTGGCCGCGCCGCAGTTGAAGGCCTCGATGCAGATGTCCATGCCCACGTTCCCCGCGCCGATCACCACCACGTTCTTCCCGGTCAGGTCCATGGGGTTGCGGGCGTTGATCTCCTTGAGGAAGACGATGCCCGGCAGCACGTCCTCGTAGCCCGGGAACGGGATGGTCCGGGGGGAGTGGCACCCGCTGGCCAGGAGCACCACATCGTGGGTGGCATAGATCTCCCCGTACTTGGGGCCGTCCACGTCGCAGCCGGTGTGGACTTCGACCCCCAGGGAGTCGAAACGGTCGATCTCCTTCCGGAGGATCTCCCGGGGCAGGCGGTCCTCGGGGATGCAGTAGTAGATCTTGCCCCCCAGCCGCTCCTCCCGCTCATACAGGCTCACGCCGTACCCCTTGAGAGCAAGCTGGTACGCGGCCGACATCCCGCCCGGGCCACCGCCGATGATCGCAACCCGCTCGGATCGGCGGCCGGTCGGCTTGGGCGCCGGGCGCTCCAGGCTCAGACGGCCGAGGAACGAGGCGTCGACCGGGTCCTTCAGAAACCGCTGACGGGAGCAGTAGTCCATGCAGATGTTCGGGCACACGTAGCCGCACACGGTGCCGGGAAAGGGAGAGTACTCGAGCACGAGGTCGAGGGCCTCCTCTTCCCGGCCGTCACGGATCAGTCGGGCCCTCTCGTGGGTGGGGATGCCCGTGGGGCAGTACCCGGCGCAGGGCGGAGCGTACTGGTCGTTCTCCCAGCGGGGTGTCTGGCGGCGCCCCTCCCCGCTCGCCACGAAGGGCAGGATGGTGGATTCGGCGTCGAGATAGTCGGCGAAGATCCCCCCCGACCCCACGCCCGCCTCCCAGACGCTCTTCCGGAAGGCCGCCACCGACACGCGCCCTGCGCGCGCCCGGTGCTCGCGCTCCTCCGGCGTGAGGGCCATGATCTTGCGCCACTCGTCCCGGCTCCGGGTGAGGGACTGGTAGAAGCTCAACCGGTCGATCGCCTTGAGGAAGGGCTTCATATTCTTCGTCAGCCATTCCCAGTCGGGGTCGCTGATCTCCCCGATCCGGACGTCGTCCTCGCACACGCCGTTCACGGGGCCGCGAAAGTAGACCGTGCCCCCTACCATGCCCACGCAGGGACGATAGCCGAGGATGCTGTCCGGATTGCGGGGGTTCACGCCGCACACCACGGCGACGCCGCCCGCCTTGAACTCGGCGAAGGAGTCCCCCACGTCACGGAAGTACCAGGACTGGATCGGCTCGAACCGCGGATTGTACTTTGTGAGAGTGTCGCAACGGGCCCCGCCGCCGCCCTGGACGTAGAGCCTTCCCTGGGCGCCCGCGTTGTGGGCCCCGTTGGCCACGTCGCCGAGCACGGTGATGGTGGCGCCGGTGTTGAGCCAGCCCACGTCGTCCGACGCCGAGCCCTCTACGACGATCTCGGTGCCCGCCATCGCCATTCCGCCCACCCGCTGCCCGGGGGCCCCGGTGATCCGGATCTTCACCGGTTCCGCCTGGGGCCAGATCCGGCCGCCGATGCCGTGTTGGCCGTCGGCCGCGACGCGGAGGCGGCGCTTCCCACCGCAAACCGCCTCCTGGATGTTCTCGTCGAGCTCCTTGGAGGAGACCCGCCTTCCCTTGACCCTTCCCCTGATCTCGATCATCGGTTCTCTCCGGATGTCAGCACTCAACTCCGTGCGGCCCGGCAGGCCGCTGCTCGCCCCCGGGGCCCCGTTCGCTCTCCTCGCGGCCCCAGAGCACATCGCCAAACCAGCCTGCGCCGCCTCCGGGGAGACCCCCGGCCCACCCCGAAACTTCGAGATTTCAGGTCCTCAAGGATTTCTAGCATGCGTACCCGATCTCCAGGCGCTCCGCCACGGCCGGGTCGTCCACGCTCAAGCCGTCGGACATCCCGATGGGAAGTTCCGTGGATCGCCCCAGGGGAGCAAAGATCTTCTTGAGCTCCCGGTCGGCGGCGACGAACGTGTCCACCACCCGCTGTGCCACGTGGTCCGGATCGAGCCGCCGGTAGAGTCTGGGATCCTGCGTGGTGATGCCTCGCGGGCATTTTCCCGTATTACAGATGTTGCAGCGGTTGCGCTCGTCCCCCAGGCACCCGGCGGCGGACTGCATGACGTACTTGGCACAGTCCACTCCCGACGCGCCCAGCATGATCAGCGCGGCCGCGTTGGCCGCGAGGTTGCCCTGCTTGCCCACCCCGCCGGCGGCGAAGAGCGGCAGTTCGTTCTGTTTCCCGAGCTTCACCAGGGTCAGGTAGCACTCCCGCAGGTTGGAGGCGATGGGGTGGCCCATCTTGTCGAGGCTCACGTTGTAGGCTGCTCCCGTCCCCCCGTCCTCCCCGTCGATGGTGAGAGCCGCGGCGAAGGGATTCCGTGCCAGGTTGTTCAACACCGCCAACGCAGTCTTGGTGCCGGAGATCTTGGGGTACACCGGCACCCGGAACCCGAAGGCCATGGACATGGAGGTGATCATCTTCGCCACGGCTTCTTCGATGGAGTACTTGGTCTGGTGGGTGGGAGGCGACGCCAGGTCCACGAACTCGGGAACGCCTCGAATCCGGGCGATGAGCTTGAGGACCTTGCTCGCCATCAGGAGACCCCCGTCGCCGGGCTTTGCCCCCTGGCCGTACTTGACCTCGATGGCGGCCGGGTCGCACTGCATCTCGGGGACGGCCCGCAGGACCTCGTCCCAGCCGAAGTACCCGGACGCGATCTGGAGGATGAAGTACCGGAGGAAGGGGCTCTTGAGGAGCCGGGGAGGCATGCCCCCCTCGCCGGTGCACATGACCACGGGGATCTTTTCCACTTCGTTCAGATACGCGATACCCAGGGCGAGGCCCTCCCACATGTGGGGAGAGAGGGCCCCCACGGACATGCCTCCGATTCGGATCGGAAAGATCTCCCGGACCGGGGGAATGTAAGGGGTCCCGTCGGGGACGAGGTCTGATCCTTCGATCCTCAGGGGAAGGGCCTCCGGCGGCAGATTGCGCCCCAGGTAGGTGCGCACCCGAAACTCGTGCCGACCTGCGTCGAGCGCCGGGTCCGTGAGCATCGAGATCCTGGTGAACTTGAGCCGATCCAGCGTGGACGGGCCCGGGGCGTTTCGGCGCCCGCCCCGTTTGTAGGGTTCCCCCCCCTGGTTGACGTGCCACGCGAACTTGTCGGCAGGGTTGAACTCGGGGGCGATGGCGTCGTTGGGGCACACCAGCCGACAGGTGGCGCACCCAATGCATCGCCGCTGAACGTCGGTCACCTGACGCACGCCTGACACCACCTTGCGGACCGTGGTGGGGAGCGGCGCGGGCCCGGCGGACTCTACCACCCGCTTCTCGAAGACCCCCGGCTCGATGGCCTTCACCGGGCAGACCGAGGTACACCGGCCGCACCGGGTGCACCGGGGGTCGTCCCAACGGACGACGTAGGGAAGGTCGTTCAGGCTAAGCTGATGATTGACGTCGAGCCGTCCCGCTGATTCCATACCTCGATCTCCTCCGCCCCGGGGCGCACACACACCAGGTCATACTTCATCGGAAAGACATCCTTCTGCACATCACGGCCGGGCACTGCGGCGGTGAGGCCGCAGACCTCCGACATCAGGCCCACCCGGCCCTTCACTCCCCCCACCACTCCGGGGCGCAGCTTCTTGGAGTCGTGCACCATGAAGACCGTACCGTCCCCGTCGCACCCGATCACGCAATTGGGGCCGTCGATGGTGAGCATCCGGAGGCTCCGCTTCATGAGTCTGAGGGCGTCGCCGTCCTTGCGCCGCTCCATCTCCTCTTCCTTGAGGGGGGTAATCACATCCTTGTAGTACTTCAGGGGATACCTGAGCTGGCGGCGGATGTAGTGGAGAATGTGGGCGAACACCTCGCTGTCGGAGTTGTACCCGATGTATGCTGGATTCCCCCGGCTCATCAGGTACTCGCGGATCGGGACGAACGCCGTGTTCTCCCCGTTCGTCATGGTGAACAGGCCCTGGATGAAGAACGGGTGGCAGGCGTAGAGATTGATGGCGTAGTTGGTGTTCTGACGTCCCTGGGCGAAGACGGTCTTGGCGGGAATCGGCTTCTGGTCCAGCCCGAAGAACTCCCCGACCTCCATCGGGTCCCCCACTTCCTTGAGGGTCACGACGTCGGGCCAGAAACTGAAGACGATGATGGAGTCGTCCGACTCTCCCATCCTCCGCAGTTCCACCCGGGTGCCGGTGAGGAACTGGGCCTTCTCCTCCCAGGTCTTGTCCCTGACCCAGTCGGGGTAGTCGAACGCCTTGACGATGTACCGCTCCCGCCTCTGGATGCTCATTCCGGGCTTCAGGGTGATGGCCGGATCCCACAGGTGCTTGGTCCGGAAGCCCTTGGCGACCATGTAATCGTCGAGCTCATAGTAGCCCTTGTCGGTGGTAATGGCGGAGAGGATGGGGAACTCCTTGATCCCCTCGAATTCTCCCCCCAGATTCCGCAGGGTAAGCCCCAAACCCGATCCGTCGTGCCCTTCCTTCATCGTCTCAAGGGCTTGGATCGCCTCCATCGGGGAGAAGTACTCGGCGGATACGAGCGCACACAGTCGGCACATTCGGGTCTCCTTCCCGTGACCTCTCAGCGGGCCCGGAATGGGTGCAGGCGGCTTTTCCGCAGTTCTGCCCGGTCCCCGGTCCGCCGGGACCGGCGCGGCGCACGCCTTGCCGCCCCGATCCTCCGGCTTGTCGGCTACCGTTCGGTATGCAAGCAAAGATCGGGCCGCGATCCATTTGAAGACCGATTTCCACTCTCAAGCCCGGGGCGGTCTACGACCGGGAGCCCGATGCCTAGTTTTCATACATTACGGCGGAGAGAAGGCTGGCGGGGGAACGCGCTGGAAGAAAAATCCTCGGGGGACGATGCCTGAAAACTAGGCACCCAGGGCTCAGTGCTCCGGGTGCAGCGGAAAAGCCCGAACCGGCACGGCGCCGGCGTCCGAGCTCACGGCATCGGGGAAACACTCCGAAGGCCGGATACCCCCCAACGGGCGAGGTGCCCGGGGACGCCGCCCGAGCAAAACGATATGCCCGATAATAAGGCAGAGCGGCGAGGAGGGCACGCGGGGCAGACGAAAGGGCCCGTTGGCCCGCGCGCGTCAGGAGTGAGGGCGGCGCTCCCGCTCGGCAACGCCCGAGGTCCCGAAACGCCTCTCCAACTCTCGCGACACTCGGTCCAGGGGAATGCCCCGCGCCCCCAGCAGCACCAGGCAGTGAAACGCGAGGTCGGCCAACTCGTACACCAGTGAATCCTCGTCTCCGGACTTGGCAGCCAGGATGGTCTCGACCGCCTCCTCCCCGAGCTTTTGCAGGATCCGGTCCTCTCCCCGCTCCATCAACCGGCACACGTAGGAGTCGGCCCGGGGGTTCTGCTTCCGGTCGAGGATCACGGCATAGACGCGGTCGAGAATGGTCATCGTGAGTCCATTGTCAATGGGAGGCGGATGGGACCCGTGAACCCTATGGGGAGGATGGGGGCCAGACGTAGGCCGGGTTGGCGAAGCGCACCCCGACCCGAGAGTATCCATGGTGATCCCCGGCGCGTCGGGTTGCGCCCGCAAGAGCGCGATTCGATGCCCGATCGCGATGCAAACGTGCGTGGGATCTTACCCGTCACCCGTCACGGTCTACAGCCTCACCGGCACGCCCCGGGCGGCCAGGAGGTGCTTGATATCGCCGATAGTGAGCTCACGAAAGTGGAAGATGCTCGCGGCCAGGGCGGCGTCGGCCTCGCCGGCGGTGAGGGCCTCCCACATGTGCTCCGCGTTGCCGGCGCCCCCCGAGGCGATGACGGGGACCTCCACGGCTTCCGACACCGCCCGTGTCAGGGGGATGTCGAAGCCGGCCTTGGTCCCGTCCGCGTCCATGCTGGTGAGCAGGAGCTCCCCCGCACCGAGGTGCTCCATGCGCCGGGCCCACTGCAGGGCGTCGATCCCGGTCGGCCGCCGGCCCCCGTGGGTGTAGACCTCCCACCCGTCCTCGGGGCCGGCGCCCCGCATCTTGGCGTCGATGGCCACGACGATGCACTGGGAGCCGAAACGCTGCGACGCCTCCTCGACGAACTCCGGCCGGTGGACGGCCGCAGTATTCACGGAGACCTTGTCCGCGCCCGCCAGCAGCAGCCGGCGCACGTCGGTGAGGTCTCGCACTCCTCCCCCCACGGTCAAGGGCATGAAGACCCGCTCGGCGGTGGCCCTGACCACGTCGAGGATGATGCCGCGCTCGTCACTCGACGCCGTGATGTCCAGGAAGGTGAGCTCGTCGGCCCCCTGTTCGTCGTAGAGCTGGGCCGCCTCGACCGGGTCGCCGGCGTCCCGGAGGTTCACGAAGTTGGTCCCCTTGACCACGCGCCCGGCGTTCACGTCGAGGCAGGGGATGATGCGCTTGGCTAACATGGGCTCGCTGCGCGTTGCGGGTTGGCGGTGGTGAGACACGGCTTGCTGCTTCGGCCCGACCCGACCGATCGGAAATTGTAGCTCGGGTTCGCGAAGCGTAACCCGACGCTCCTTTGGCCGGGAGCGGAACCGTCGGGTTACGCCCTGCGGGCCAACCCGGCCTACATCGCCTCTTCGGGCTCGCGGGTCAGTGCGAGAGCTTCTGCCAGATCCAAAGTGCCCTCGTAGAGGGCGCGTCCCGTGATGACCCCAACGACGCCGTCCTTCTCCAGGGGCAGGAGCCCCTCGATGTCGCCGAGGTCCGACACACCTCCCGAGGCGATCACCGGCGCACCCGCTCGCCTGGCGAACTCTGCGGTGGCCTCGCGGTTCACGCCCGTCTGCATGCCATCTCGTTCGATGTCCGTAAACACGAACCCGGCCGCGCCCTGGTCCGCGAGGGCCCTGGCGAGGTCCACCGCCAGGGTCCGGGTGACCTCGGCCCACCCCCGGACCGCCACGTAGCCATCCCGGGCGTCGATTCCCACGAGAACCCTTCCCGGGTGGGCCGAAGCGAGCCTCCCCACCAGGGCCGGCTCCTCCAGGGCCGCGGTCCCCAGAATCACGTAGTCCAGGCCTTCCGCCAGCAGCCGCTCGGCAGTGGCCTGGTCGCGGATGCCGCCGCCGAGCTCGAGCTCCACGTCCACCGCCCGGCGCACGGCCCGGATCGCTTCCAGGTTCTCGGGGCGGCCGGCAAATGCCCCATCCAGGTCCACGAGGTGAACCCGGGTTGCCCCAAGCTGCGCCCAACGGCGGGCCACGGAAGCCGGGTCCTCCCCGTACACCGTGTCGTCTTCCATCCGCCCCTGGCGGAGGCGAACGCAGCGCCCCCCCTTGAGATCGATGGCGGGGATCACGATCACGGGGCCTCCTCCCGAGCCGCCTTGTTCCAGAACGCCTGGAGAATCGCCAGCCCGACTCGCTGACTCTTTTCCGGGTGGAACTGGCAGGCATACAGATTGTCCCGGGAAACACTGGAGGCGAACTCCACCCCGTGGGTCGTGGTGGTGGCCACCACGCCCGCATCCTCCGGAACGGGATAGTAGGAGTGGACGAAGTAGACGTGGTCGCCCTCGCTGACTCCGGCGAGCACGTCCACCTCCTTGCTCTTGTGCACCGTGTTCCATCCCATGTGGGGAACCTTCAGGCGCTGGCCGTCATGCCACAGGTCGTGGGGAAACCGGACCACCCGGCCCCGAAGGATCCCGAACCCTTCCGTGCGCCCGTGCTCCTCGCTCTCCTGGAAGAGGAGCTGGTAGCCCACGCAAATGCCGAGAAACGGGATTCCCTCGAGGATCCGGTCCCGCACCACCTGGGCCAGCCCGAAGCTCTCGAGCTTTCGTATGCAGTCTCGGAACGCCCCTTGACCCGGCAGCACCAGACCTCGAGCATCCCGCACCCGAGCCGGATCCCGCGTCACGACCGCGTCCGCACCCAGGAGCTCGAACGCCTTCTGGACGCTGCGCAGGTTGCCGGAGTCGTAGTCGACGATGACGAGGGACATTGCGGTTGGCTCGTTGCTCGTTGCTGGTTGCGTGTTGGGAGTTGCGCTTCGGACCGATGGGTCCGGTCTGCCCGTTCCCTCGTCACAGACTGCCCTTCGTCGACGGGACCCCCCGGCGCCTTGGCTCCGCCGAGGTGGCCCGGTCCAGGGCCCGACCGAAGGCCTTGAACACGGCCTCGATCACATGGTGGGCATTGCGTCCGGAAGCGACCCGCACGTGCACGGTAGCGCCGGCAGCGCGCGCAAAGGCCTCGAAGAACTCCCGGAAGAGCTCAATGTCGACATCCCCGACCTTTCCCGGCGCCAGGCCGTCGTCGTAGGAGACGTGGGTCCGGCCGGAGAGGTCGAGCACCACCTGCGCCAGGGCCTCATCCATAGGCACGGTGGCCTCCCCGTAGCGGGCGATGCCCCGTCGTTCTCCCAAGGCTTCCGCCACAGCCTGGCCCAGGGCAATGCCCAGGTCTTCGACGGTGTGGTGGGAATCCACGTGCAGGTCTCCCGTGGCGGAGGCAACGAGGTCGAAGAACCCGTGGACCGCCACGTGGGTCAGCATGTGGTCCAGGAAACCCACGCCCGTGTCGGCCTGAGCCAGCCCCTCCCCGTCGAGCTCCAGCCGCACGCGGACATCCGTCTCCTGGGTCCTTCGGGTGACCTCAGCCGCTCTGCTCATCGGACCTCCTTCGGCGCCGAGACGGCTCCTCGAGCGCAAGGCTCTCTTGTGCCCCCCGATCCCCCGGGAGCCGCCACTCCACAGCGCGCGCGTGGGCCTCCAGGCCCTCCATCCGCGCGATGTGGGCCACCTGGCGGCCCAGGCGTCCGAGGGCGTCCCGAGAGAAGGAGACGACACTCGAACGCTTGACGAAATCTTCTACCCCCAAGGGGGAAAAGAATCGGGCCGTGCCCGCCGTGGGGAGCACGTGGTTCGGTCCGGCCGCGTAGTCCCCGAGCGCCTCGGGGGTGTAGTGACCGAGGAAGATGGCACCCGCGTGCCGAATCCGACCCAACAGATCCCACGGCCGCTCCACCGCCAACTCCAAGTGCTCCGCCGCGAACTCGTTGGCGAGGTCGCAGGCCTCCTCCAACGAGCGCACAGCCAGGATTCCTCCCCTCTCCTCCCAGCTCTTCCGAGCGGTCGTCTGCCGGGGCAGTCGGCACAACTGGGCTGCCACCTCCTCGGCCACCCGGGCCCCGAAAGCGGCGTCGGTCGTCACGAGGACCGTGGTTGCCAACTCGTCGTGCTCTGCCTGGCTCAGGAGATCCGCCGCGAGGTGGGCCGGATCGCCGGAGCCGTCGCTCACCACCAGGAGCTCGCTGGGGCCGGCGACCATGTCGATATCCACCCGGCCGAACACCAGGCGCTTGGCCGTGGCGACATAGATGTTCCCCGGACCGACGATCTTGTCCACGGGAGCGATCGTGGGCGTACCAAAGGCCAGAGCCCCCACGGCCTGGGCGCCCCCCACCCGGTACGCCTCGCGCACCCCTACGAGCCAGGCCGCACCCAGCACGTGGGCGTTGACCTCGCCTCCAGGGGTCGGCGACACCATCGCGACCCGCTCCACCCCCGCAACCCGTGCGGGAATCGCATTCATCAGCACACTGGAGGGATAGCTCGCCTTGCCCCCGGGAACGTATATCCCCACGGAGTCCAACGGGGTCACCCTCTGGCCGAGGAGGACTCCCTCCTCTTCGATGAACCACGAGCGCTCCCGCTGGCGCTCGTGAAAGGCGCGAATGCGCCGAGCCGCCAACTCGAGCACCTCCCGATCCTGGGCCGGGAGGGAGAGCCAGGCCCGCTCCAGCGCCTCCGGCGGCACGCGCAGCGAATCGCGTGACAGTGCGACGCCGTCGAAACGCGCCGTGTACTCCAGGACCGCGTCGTCGCCCCGAATCGCGACCGCATCCAGGATCGCCCGGATGCCTTCCTCCACCGACGACGAATCCTCTGCCCCCCTCCCCACGAGCCGGCGCCAGGCTGCCTCGAAACCCGGCTCTCCCCTTCGGTGGATCGGCATCATCTGGCCTCTCCCAGGCGGGCCCGGAAGGCTCGGATCAGGTCCGAGATGGGCTCGGTTCGGGTCTTCATGCTGGCCCGGTTCACCACCAGCCGGCATGTCGACTCGAGGATCGTCTCCACCTCCGTCAGCCCGTTCTGTCGGAGGGTCTCCCCCGTGCTCACCAAGTCCACGATCTGCTCCGAAAGGCCCACCAGCGGGGCCAGCTCGATCGAGCCATAGAGCTTGATGATCTCCACCTGAATCCCCTTGGCGCGGAAGTGG
>CAZYJP010000035.1:0-12280 GCA_964647795.1 uncultured Thermodesulfobacteriota bacterium | reverse complement strand
CGGGCGGCGCGTCTGCCGCATCCACAACGGTCACCCGCTCATGGCCCGGGTGACCGGGACGGGGTGCACGGCGACGGCCCTCATCGGGGCCTTTCTCGCCGTGTCGCGCGACGCCTACGAAGCCGCAGTCGGCGCGCTGGCCTATTTCGGGGTCGCCGGGGAAACGGCGGCCCGCGGCGCGGCTGGTCCCGGAAGCTTTCAGGTCGCCCTCTTGGACGCCCTCTCGTCGGTGGACGGCGCCCAGCTCGCTGCCCTGGCCCGGATCGAGGAGGCGGCGCCCGGCGGCCGGGGATAGGGGGTCACACCACCTGCTCGCAGGGGACCAGGAAGGCCCGGATGGGCACGCAGCCGCACCCGCCGGTGCGCAGCACGAGGTCCCGGACGTCCTGGGAGACCTGCTGGGCCTCTTCGTCGGGGAGGACGACGAAGATCAGGGCATTCTGGCCCGGGCACAGGAGAGACCCGTCCACGACTCCCGCGTCCCCCTGCCCGTAGATCTTGGGGATCTGGCTGAAGTGTCGGACGTTCCGGCTCTTGAGCAGGTTCCGGATCTCGTCCTCGCAGCTGGTGTTGTACACGATCAGGAGCATCTTCATGGGAAGTCCTCGCCGTCCGGGGTGTTTCCCGCGCCGGTAGGGGCCCGGGGAAATCGGGCGGCCTTCCGACACCGGGAGCTCTGAGGGCCTGGCCCATGGGTCCCCCGCGCGGGGACGAAGGCCGCTCACGCTCTCTCCGCAGCACGCGCGCCATCCCCGGAGTGCGCCGCTTCCCCCCCCTGCGGGATCTCTCCGGCCGCGGGCTCGGGGGCCATGACCTTCTCCTTCGCCCACCCCACCACCCGGCACCGGCCGAGTTGGTCGAGATAACTGTAGACCACGGGCACCACGGCCAGGGTGAGGAAGGTCGACGAGAGGATGCCACCGGCGATAGCCACCGCCAAGGGCTGGCGGCTCTCGCTCCCCACGCCGATGCCCAGGGCCACGGGGACGACCCCTGCTACCGTGGAGACGGCGGTCATGAGGATGGGGCGAAGGCGGGTCGCCCCCGCCTCGATCAGGGCCTCGTGCACCCCCAGGCCCTGGGCCCGGAGCTGATTCGTGAAGTCGATGAGCAGGATGCCGTTCTTGGTGGCGAGGCCGACCAGGAGGATCAAGGCAATCATGGAGAAGAGGTTGAAGGTGTTCCCGAGGAGGTAGAGGAGCCCGAAGGCCCCCACGAAGGCGAGAGGCAGGCCGGTCATGATGGCCAGGGGCTGGAGGAAGCTCTCGAACTGGTAGGCCAGCACCATGTAGGTGAGCACGATGGCCAGGGCGAACGCGAAGACCACGTACTGCCCGGTCTCGCCGAAGGTCTCGGCCCGGCCGGCGAACTTGATGGTGTAGCCGCCGGGGAGTACTTCCTCGGCCAGGGCCCGCACCTGGGGCAGGGCGTCGCCCAGGACCAGATCTTCCAGGTTGGCGTACACCGTGGCCGAGCGCTGGCGGTCGAGTCGGTTGATCACGCTCGGGCCCACCCCCACCTCCACGGAGATGAACCCGCTGGCGTCCACCAGTCGCCCGTCCCGGGAGCGCAGCCAGATGCGCTCCACGTCTCCCGGCAGCTCCCGGTGCTCGGGCACGAGGCGCAGGCGCACCTCGTAGCTTCGGCCCCCCTCCTTGTAGTCACCCACCTGGACGCCGCCCATGAGAGCCCCCACCGCGGAGGCTACCTCGCGCACGCTCACCCCGGCGTCGGCCGCCTTCTCCCGGTCGATGCGTACCCGCACCTCGGGCTTGCCCACGTCCAGGTCCCGGGTGAGGCCGACGAAGCCGGGGGTCTGCTCGAGCCGCTCCATGATTTCCTGGGAGTACTCGTCGAGCGCCTCGAGGCGGGGGCCCCGGATGACGAGTTGGATGTCCTCGTTGCGGGCGCTGCCCCCCATGGGCGAGATGTCGGCCGCCACTCCCCGCAGGTCCGGGATCGTCCGGAGCATGGCGTTGATCTGCTGCTGGATTTCCCTCTGGGACCGGGAGCGCTGGCCCTTCGGGACGAGCGTCACGATGGCGATGGCGTTCTGGGCCGAGCCCCCGATCCCGCTGATGCCGTAGAAGTGGCTCACCTCGGGGATCGCCCGCAGGTGCCCCTCCACCCGGCGCAGCACCTCGTCGGTCTTGTCCAGGGAGTACGCCAGCGGGGTTCGGATGCGCACGGTGAACCGGCTCTGGTCCTCGGCGGTGATGAACTCCTTTCCCACGTTCTGGAAGAGGTAGCCCCCCGCGGCCAGCGCCAGGGCGGCCAGCCCCACCACGGCGAGCCGGTGTCGCAGGGACCATCCGAGCAGGCGCCGGTACACCGCCGAGAGGCCGCTCACGGCCCGGTCGAAGGCTCGGAACACGCGCCCCTGGTCCCGGTTCACCGTGAGGACCCGGGAGGCGAGCATGGGCACCACGGTCATGGCCACGAACGTGGAACAGGCCACCGCGAAGGCCATGGTCACGGCGAACTCGAAGAAGAAGCTCCCCACGAGCCCCCCCATGAAGGCCACCGGGAGGAACACCCCCGCGAGAGCGGCGGTGGTGGCCAGGATCGCGAAGTACACCTCCCCCGACCCGTCGAAGGCCGCCCTCCGGGGGCCCTTCCCCAGGGCGTCGCGATGGCGGTAGATGTTCTCCACCGTCACGATCGAGTCGTCGATCACCAGCCCCACGGCGGTGATGAGGGCGAGCATGGTCATGTTGTTGAGGGTGAACCCCATCCAGTACATGGTTGCGAAGGCGGCGACGATGGAGGTGGGGATGGAGAGCGCGCTGATCAGCGTCGTCCGGATGTTCTGCAGGAAGAGGAGGATCGTGAGGGCCGCAGCCAGGCCCCCCAGGAAGAGCTGGAAGCGCAGTTCATCGATGGACTGCTCGATGAACTCGGTGGTGTCGGTGGCAATGTGGAGCGTCATGCCCTCCAGGAGCATGGCCCGGATCTCCGGGAGCATGGCCTTGACCGCCCGGGCGATGGCCACCTGGTTGGCGCCGGAGCGGGGGGCCACGTTGAGGGAAACGGTTCGGCTGACCCCCTCCCTAGTGGTGAACCGGGCGACCGAGAGGCTCTCCTCCCGCCCCGCCTCGGCGTAGCCCACGTGGCGCAGGCGCACGGGCGTGCCGCCCCGCCACGCCACGATGAGCTCGTTGAACTCCTCGGGGGTCCCGAACTCCCCGACCGTGCGGATGAGGAACTCCTTGTCCGCCGACTCGATCCGGCCTCCGGGCACCTCGGCGTGCTGGCCCCGTACGGCGGCCATGACCTCGTCCACCCCCACGTCGTAGGCGGTGAGGCGCTCCCGATAGAGCCAGAGGCGCACCTCCTTCTGGCGGGCGCCGCCCAGGCTCACCTCGCCCACCCCCTCGACCCGCTGGAGCAGGGGCCGCACCTCGTCCTGGGCGAACCGGGTCAGGTCCTCGATGGCGTGCTGGCCCGTGAGGGCGAGCCGCAGGATGGGCTGGGCGTTGATGTCGAGCTTGTCGATGACCGGTACGTCGGCCTCCAGGGGCAGCCGCCGCAGGCGGGCGGAGACCTTGTCGCGCACCTCCTGGGCCCCCACGTCCAGGTCCTTGGTGAGCTCGAACTCCACCCGGATCTGGGAGCGGCCCTGGGAGCTCTGGGAGGCGATGTGCTTGATGCCGCTGA
Source organism: uncultured Thermodesulfobacteriota bacterium (assembly GCA_964647795.1). Classification (GTDB taxonomy): domain Bacteria; phylum Desulfobacterota; class Deferrisomatia; order Deferrisomatales; family JACRMM01; genus JBFLZB01. The sequence continues at coordinate 8,623 of CAZYJP010000035.1, read as the reverse complement.
TCGCGCTGATGGCGTCTTCGAGCTGGTCGGTGACCTGGTTGTCCATTTCCTCGGGCCGGGCGTTCTCCCAGCGGGTGGAGACCGTGACGTTGGGGAAGTCCACGTCGGGGTAGAGAGAGACACCCAGGCGGGAGAGCCCGATGATCCCGAAGACGACCAGGGCGGCGACCAGCACCGTGGCCGCCACCGGCCGGCGGATGGAGAAGTGGGGGAGGAACATGGGGTCTCCGGAGTCAGGGTTCGACGGGCAAGCCTCTTCAGGGGAGCGCCTCTCGGTCCAGGGAGGTGCCTGACCCGGGAACGGGTTCTGCCGCCGCCGGGTGGTCCTGGGCGAGGAGTCTCGCCTTGACCCGCCCCACCACGCGCCAGCGGGCGAGTTGGTCCAGGTAGCTGTAGACCACCGGCACCACGGCCAGGGTGAGGAAGGTCGCGGAGATCATCCCACCGGCGATGGCCACTGCCAAGGGCTGGCGGCTCTCGCTTCCCACCCCGAACCCCACGGCCACGGGGCCGACGCCCGCGATCGTCGACACCGCGGTCATGAGGATGGGGCGAAGCCGCGTCGCCCCCGCCTCCACCAGGGCCTCGTGCACCGGGAGACCCTGCGCCCTGAGCTGGTTCGTGAAGTCGATGAGCAGGATGCCGTTCTTCGTGGCGAGGCCAACCAGCAGGATCAGGGCGATCATGGAGAAGAGATTGAACGTGTTCCCCAGGAGGTAGAGGAGCCCGAAGGCCCCCACGAAGGCGAGCGGCAGGCCGGTCATGATGGCCAGGGGCTGGAGGAAGCTCTCGAACTGGGCCGCCAGCACCATGTAGGTGATGACGATGGCCAGCAGGAAGGCGAAGGCCACGTACCCCCCCGTTTCCTTGAAGCTCTCCGCCCTGCCGGCGAAGCGGGTGGTGTACTCTTCGGGGAGGATCTCGTCGGCGATCCGCTGCACCTCCGGGAGGGCGTCGCCGAGTACCTTGTCCTGGATGTTGGCGTACACCGTTGCGGCGCGCTGGCGGTTGGTCCGGTTGATTACGCTGGGTCCCACCCCCACCTCGGTCGCCACGAACCCGCTCGCGTCCACGAGCGCTCCTCCGTGGCCGCGCAGCCACAGGCGCCCCACGTCGCCGGGCAGCTCCCGGTGCTCTTTCACGAGGCGCAGGCGTACGTCGTAGCTCTTCCCGCCCTCCTTGTAATCCCCCACCTTCACGCCCCCCATCAGCGCGCCCACCGCGGTGGCCACGTCCCGCACGCTCACTCCGGCGTCGGCCGCTTTCTCCCGGTCGATCCTCACCCGGACCTCGGGCTTTCCGATGTCCAGGTCCCGAGACATTCCCACGTACCCGGGGGTATTCGCCAGCCGATCCAGGATGGCCTGGGAGTACCGGTCCAGGGCCTCGAGGTCGGGACCCTGGATGACCAGTTGGATGTCCTCGTTGCGCGCTCCCCCGCCCAGCGGCGAGATGTCCACGGCAATGCCCCGGACGTCGGGCACCTGCTGGAGCATTCCGTTGATCTGGGCCTGGATCTGCTTCTGGGTGCGCCCGCGCCGGTCCTTGGGCACGAGCGTGACTACGGCTACCGCGTTCTGGGCCCCGCCCCACCCGCTCACGCTGAAGAAGTGACTTACCTCGGGGATGGCCCGCAGCTCTTCCTCCACCCGTTGGAGCACGAGGTCTGTCTTCTCCAGGGAGTAGGACAGGGGCGTCTTGAGGCGCACCATGAACCGGCTCTGGTCCTCCGCCGTGATGAATTCCTTACCCAGGCCCTGGAACACCGCGCCCCCCGCCACCAGGGCGAGCGCCGCCACCGCCACCAGGGTGAGCCGGTGCCGCAGGAACCAGCCGAGCAGGACCCGATACCGGCGGGAGGCGGCGTCCATGACCCGATCGAAGACGTGGAAGACGCGCCACTTTTGGTTCTCGAGCTGGAGGAAGCGCGACGAGAGCATGGGCACGGCGGTCATGGCGACGAAGGTGGAGCAGACCACGGCAAAGGCCATGGTGACCGCGAACTCGAAGAAGAAGCGGCCCACGATGCCGCCCATGAAGGCCACCGGCAGGAAGACCCCGGTCAGCGCCGCGGTGGTCGCGATGATGGCGAAGAACACCTCGGACGACCCGTCGTAGGCCGCGCGCATGGGGCCCTTCCCGAGTCGATCCCGGTGGCGGAAGATGTTCTCCACCATGACGATGGCGTCGTCGATCACCAGGCCCACGGCCGTGACGAGGGCGAGCATGCTCATGTTGTTGAGGGTGAATCCCATCCAGTACATGGTGGCGAAGGTGGCCACGATGGAGGTGGGGATCGCGAGGGAGCTGATCAGGGTCGTGCGCAGGTTCTGGAGGAAGAGCAAGATCGTGAGGGCCGCGGCGATGCCGCCCAGGAGCAGCTGGAACCGGATCTCCGAGATGGATTCCTCGATGAACCGGGTGTTGTCGGAGGCGATGCGCACCCCCATCCCCTCGAGGAGCATCCCCTCGATCTGGGGGAGCACCCGCTTGACCTCGCGGGCGATCGCGACCTGGTTCGCCCCGGAGCGCGGCGAGATCCCCAGAGCGACGGTCTTGTCGGTGCCTTCCCGGGTGCTGAACCGGGCGGGGCTCATGCTCTCCTGACGCCCAGCCTCCGCGTACCCCAGATGCCGCAGCCGCACCGGTGTTCCCTGCCGGAACGCCACGATCAGGTCGTTGAACTCTTCGGGGGTCTGGAACTGGCCCACCGTCCGGATCACGAACTCCTTCTCCGGAGAGTCGATCGTGCCGCCGGGAACTTCCACGTGCTGAGCCCGGAGCGCCGCGATCACCTCTTCCACCCCCACGTTGTAGGCGGCCAGGCGCTCCCGGTAGAGCCAGAGCCGCACCTCCTTCTCCCGGGCGCCCCCCAGCCGCACCTCGCCCACGCCCTCGATCTTCTGGAGCATGGGCCGGACCTGGTCGCTCGCAAACCGGGTCAGCTCCTCGATGGCCTGCTGGCCGGTGAGGGCGAGCCACATGATGGGCTGGGCGTTGATGTCGAGCTTGTCGATCACCGGCGCATCGGCCTCGCGCGGGATCCTGCCGAGGCGGGCGGAGACTTTGTCGCGCACCTCCTGAGCCGCCACGTCGATGTTCTTCGAGAGATCGAACTCGACGGTGATCTGGGAACGGCCCAAGGAGCTCTGGGAGGAGATGTTCTTGATGCCGCTCACGGCGCTGACGGCGTCCTCGAGCTGGTCGGTGACCTCGTTGTCCACCTCCTCGGGCCGGGCGTTCTCCCACGTGGTGGTCACCGTGATCATGGGGAAGTCCACGTCCGGGTAGAGCGAGATGCCCAGGCGGGAGAGCCCGATGAGGCCGAAGATCACGAGGCCGCCGACCAGGACGGTCGCCGTGACGGGCCGCCGGATGGAGAAATGGGGCAGGAACATCGCCGCCTCCCCTCAGGGGTTCGCGGGCTGGGTGGGCGGCTTCGGCTGGGCGCCCTGCACCGACACCGGGGCGCCGTCCCGGAGGGCGAACTTGCCCTCCAGGACCACGCGCGAGCCGGGTGGGAGGTCGGTGCCCAGTACCTCGGCCCACTCGCTGGTGGTCTCCCCGAGCTCCACGAAGATCTGCCGGACCGTCTCCCCCTCCACGGTGTAGAGGTACGTCGCCGCTTCGGTCTGGATCACGCTCTCCCAGGGCACGGTGAGGGCGTCGTCGCGCACCTCGGTGACGAGCTCCACCCGGGCGAACATGCCCGGGCTCAGGCGGTGGTCGGGGTTGCCGACGGCTGCCTTGACATGGAAGGAGCGGGTTTCCGGGTCCACCTGGGGGGCGATGAAGGAGACTGCGGCCGTGAAGACCTCTCCGGGGGCCGCGTCCACCCGGAGCGCGACCGGCAGGCCGGTGGTCACCCGTGCCCGGTGCTTCTCCGGGATCCGGAAGGTGATCTCCAGGGGATCCAGGTCGACCACCGTAACCACGGGGCCTCCCGCAGTCAGAAAGTCCCCGACGTTCACGGTGCGCACCCCGGCCACCCCGTCGAAAGGGGCCCGGATGGTGGCGTCGTCCAACCGAACCCGCTGCTGGGTGAGGTTCGCCCGGGTCCTGGCGATCTGCGCCTCGATCTCCCCGATGTCGGTGCGGATGCCGTCCGCGCTCTGCTTCGCCACCACGTCCCGCTGTCGTGCCAGCTCCACCTCGGTTCCGGCGATACTGGCGCGGAGCTCTTCGACCTCGGTCTGAATGCGGTCGAAGGACTGGCGAGCGATCAGGTCCCTCTCCACCAGGGGCCGGTTGCGCTCCAGGTCCCGCTCCCGGTTTGCCAGGCGGGCCCGAAGCTCACGGAGCTGCTCTTCGAGCTTCTGGATCTCCGCCGACACCAGGGCCGGGTTTCGCTCCAGGTCTCGTTGCCGGTTCGCCAGGCGCACCTCGAGCTGCTGGATGCCGGCCTCGAGCATGGCGATTTCGGCCTGGAGCTTGCGGTCGTCCAACCGCACGAGCACTTCCCCTTCCTTGACCGGCTGCCCCTCGGAGAACGGCACCTGGACGATCGTGCCGCTGGCCTCGGACCGGAGGGTGACGACTCGGCTGGCCTCGAGGGTACCGACCTGCTCCAAGCGGACCTCGACCCGGCGAACCACTGCCTCCCCCACGGTGACCGGAACCACGCGGGGGCCCGCGGATCGCGTGGGGGCGGGAGGCGCGTCCTGCCCGCAAGCCGCCAGGCTCAGCGCCGCCAGAAGCGCCAGGGCAGCACCCTTTCTTCTAGAACGTTCCACGGTCGATCTCCTTTTCCTGCAGCTCGGCCACGATGCCGTGGCGCTCGAGATTCCTGCCCATGGCGCGGTAGAGGCTCGCCATGCCCCTCTGGCAGTCGGCCAGCGCCGCGTCCTTGCGGATGCGGGCCTCGATGAGGTCGTCCTGGAACGTCAGAACTCGAAACGTGTCGGAGAGGCCCTCTTTGAGCCGCTCCATCTCCTGCTGCAGGGTGGCGTCCGCCAGGGCCTCGAACCGCTCTGCCACCCGATAGCGCTCCACTCCCCGACGCACGTCCACGAGCGCCCGCTCCACTTCGGTCTCGGCGGTCCCCTCCAGGCGCTTCAGCCCGTACACGGCCTGGCGTCTCTCCCAGGCCGTCTGTCGCAGACGCGCCTGCGCCGCGCGGTTTCCCAGAGGATAGGAGAGGCGCAGGCCCGCAAGCCACTGGTAGCCGTCCCCCTCGGGCAGGCGGGACACGGAATCGGCGTAGGTGCCCTGGTAGTCCGAGGAGAAACCTTGGCGCTCGTCTCCGGAGAGCCCGTTCAGGCCCAGGGTGGCGACGAGGTCTAGGCGGGGAAGCGCCTGGTTGCGGGCAAAGGCCACGCGGATGTCCCGATTCTCCACGTCCAGGAATCGGTCCCGCAGGTCCGGTCTCTCCTTCAGCGCCACCGCCAGTGCCTCTTCCAGCTCGGGGTACTCCGTGGGAGCCGGCGGAAGGGGCTCCGTGACGAACGAGGCGCCATGGCGGGGGTCCTCCCGCCGGATCTCGAGGAGGTCCCACAGACGGGTCGTGATGCGATCGGCCAGCTGACGGGCCACCAAGACCTGCTCGTCGCGGGCCGCCACCGCAGTCTCGGCCTGCTGCACCTCGGTGATGGGCACGACCCCCACATCGAACTTTTCCCGGTTTCCGGCCAGGAGCTCCTCTGCCCGCCCCCGGGCCTCGATCCGATAGGCGAGCAGCTGCCGGGCAGCGGCCAGGTCGTAGTAGGCCAGCTCGATCTCCTCGCCGATGCGCAGGGCTCGGTCGAGGTGGCGGTAGCGGGCCTGGAGCAACGTATTGCGGCTCTCCCGCAGTGCCGAGGTGTTGACCTCCTGGCCCCGATCCCGGAGGAGGGGCTGGGTCAGGTCCAGCACGAGGAAGGTGCGGTACGTGGGGTCGAGGGTCTCGGCCCGGGTGTTGCCGGATGCCCGAAACGACTCGAAGGCGATCCGGGACTCGAGCCCCGTGGTGAAGCTCTTCCGGAGGCCCACGTCGGCCCCGGCCTGGTGGCGCAGGTCCGACCCCTCCAAGGTGGAAACCCCGCTCTGGGGGACCTTCTGCGCCGAGGTGTCCACGCCCGCCTCCACCGTCGGGTCGAACGCGGCCTCGGCCGCCACCACGTCCTCCCGGCGGATCGGCACCTCGACCTCCTGGAGCTTCAGATCGAGGTTTCGCTCGATGCCCCGGGCGATCGCCTCCCGAAGGGTCAGCGGAGGCTGGCCCGCGCCGGCCGAAGCGGCGGCAGCGGCCAGCGCGAGGGCGACGGCGCACCAGACACCTGGGAGGAGCGTCTTCCGGGTTTCTTCCCGCTTCATGGTCGACCCCCTTGTCGCTGCGATGGGCGGGGTTTCCTCGGGATCTCGAACGACGGGCCGAGCCTTGCCGCGCCCCTCACCCCGGGGCGCTCAGGCTGCGCCGGCAGAAGGCCACGGTGGCCTCCTCGACGTCTCTCGGCACCTCCAGCCACCCGCGGGCCTGCATGTGGACGACTCCTCCCAGGATGCTCGCCAGGAGGAAGACCGTCTCCTCCAGGGGGACCGGCCGGATGGAGCCGTCGGCCGTTCCGCGCTCGAGGATGTTGCGCCGGATGTGGGAGATCGCCGCAATGCGGCGGTGGATCCCCTCGGCGTGGGGCGCGGGGCGGTGTGCCGTACCGAAGATCCGCGGCGACTCGTGGACCAGCACCACGATGCCCCGGGCGTGCTCGCGCATGAAGGTGAAGTGGTATCGGACCGTCCGCTCCAAGGTCTCCCACCCGGTCCTTTCGCCCGGGAGGAGCCTCTCCAGGCCCTCCACGTAGGCTGAGGTCAGGGCTTCCCCGAGCTCCAGGAGCAGATTCTCCTTGGTGTGGAAGTGGTGGAACACGGTCCCGTGGGCCACCCCGGCGCGCTCGGCGATCGCGGACGTGGAGGTGCCGTCGTAGCCGTGTTCGGCGAAGAGCTCTTCGGCTGCGTGCAGGATGGCTTCTTTGCGGTTCACAACGCCCCTGGCGATTTCGACTGAGCAGTCAGTCAGTATCACCGGCAAGGCGATCCGCGTCAAGGGGAATCCTCCGGCCCCCGAGGTCCCGGGGGCTGCCCCGAGCGACGACCGACCCCTCCTCCGCCCGGTCACGGTTCCCGCCCCGGTGCAGGGTTTTTCTCCGCCGCCGTGCTCGGACCCACCCGGCCTTTCCCGGATCAGCCAAAAAAGAGCTCCGGGCCAGGAGGATAGCCCGAAGCCCAAGTGCCTACGGGTTGGGTTTGCGCCCGATAGGCAACCATCTCGGCTCTAAGATAACCACTCGGGAGCCGAGTGGCAGCGGTCGGCCGTCAGCGAGCGGCAAGGAGGCGGTCGAGCTTCGAGCGGAGGGCGGTCCAGGCCAGGCGGGCAGGGGTGAATGTGCCCCGCACCCGTCCGAGCCGAAGGGCGGCGTCGGTGACGGTGCGGGGAACCGCCTGTTGCTCTGCCTCGGGTTTGCGGGTCAGCGCGAGGGCGTCGGCCGGGCAGGTGGAGACGCACAGGCCGCACCCGATGCATCGGGCGGAGTCGAGGCGGGCGGCGCCGTCCTCCAGGGACACGGCCCCCATGGGGCAGCGCCTCTCGCAGACCCCGCACCCCATGCAGGCACCAGCGTCGAGGACGGCGGCGAACGGGCTCGAGACCAGTGCCGCCGGCCGGGGGTGACGGGCGATGTTCTTGAGCACCTGACAGCAGCAGCCGCAGCAGCAGCAGAGATTCACGGGTCTTTGGGCGTTGCTGGGTTGGAGGACGAGGCCCGCCTCGTCGGACTGGCGCAAAATGGTGAGGGCTTCTTCGAGGCCGATTCTCCGCCCCAGGCCGTTTCGCTCGTAGTAGTCGGCGCCGACCCCGAAGACCAGGCACGTCTCCTCGGGGCGGTCGCAGCCCTTTCCGGCGATCTTGTGCTCCCGGCGGCAGATGCAGGGAGCGACCAGGATCTTGTTCTGAGCCCGGACGATCTTCTCGGCCTCCTCGTGGGCGAGGACCGGGTGGTCCAGGGGGATGCTTCGGCCGACGGGAACGGTGCGTAGCTGAGGCGCCTTGCCCCAGGTCTCGGGGTCGAAGAGGTGCGGAATGTACTCGTCGACGTCGTGTACCAGTGCCGTGTCCAGGTCGTTCACGTGGTACTCCCAGATGCCGATGACAAACTGCGAGGCCATGTACCGCTCCGGCCCCCCGCGGGGGCGGAGGGAGAAGGCCAGGCCCCGGAGGGCGAGAGCGTCGAGGCGGCGCTTCGCTTCCCCGATCGACAGCCCCGCCCGCCGGGCGACGACGCGGGCTTCTTCGGGGATCACCGTCAGGGCCAGGGCGAGCCGGGCTTCCTCCTCTGTGAAGAGGCGGCGGAGGATGCGCTGCTCCACCCCGCTCTCCGTAGACGGGAAGCCTCCGGGCAGCCGGTCCAGGTGGCGGGCGAGGCGAAGGTACACGTCGGTGCCCATGAGTCTCCCTCGAAAAGTGAACGTCCCTCAGGAAAGGGCCAACCTACCGGAAGACTTCGCCCCCCGCCAAGGGGCAGTGAGTCGGGGACCCGCCCCCCGGCCCCGCCCCGAGTCAGGTGGTGTATCCCGGGGAACCTGGAGCGTGTCGGCTCTTCCTGCGAGCCTTCATGAACCGGACAGGTCATGTGCTACAACCCCGGACAGTCTA
>CAZYJP010000034.1:0-12284 GCA_964647795.1 uncultured Thermodesulfobacteriota bacterium | reverse complement strand
TGTACGCCGGAGCACTTCGCGGGCCCACGGTGTGTCTGGATGCCGCCACCGGGGCGGAGGTGTGGCGCCAGCCGGTGGGGGCGGTCGGCTGGTTCGCCGTGGGGGACGAGCGCCTGTACGTGGGCACCGCCGACGGCCACCTGGCGGCCCTATCCCCGGTGGACGGAGAGGTGCTCTGGCGGGCCGCCCTCGACGGCGGGATTCCCACGTCTCCCGTCCTGGCCGGAGAGAGCGTGATCGTCGGGGCCTCGGAGGGCAGCCTCTTCAGCCTGGACGCCGTCACCGGAGAGGTGAGGGGACGGTACGCCCCGGGCCCCGGGCTCCACGCACAGCCCCTGGTCTTCGATCAGGGTGTTCTCTTCCTCTCCAACGGCGGCTTCCTGCACTGGTTGCAGGTGAGGCATGGGTCTTAGCGGCAAACTCCTCGGCGCCGGGATCGGCTACTTCCTGGGGGGACCCCTGGGCGCGGTTCTGGGCGGGGTCATCGGCCATTACGTGAAGGATGCCTCCCCGTGGTTAGCCCTTCCTCGGCCCGAGGCCGACCCCAGGGTTCGCCAGCAGCAGCAGGAGCTGTACTTCGTGGCCAGCCTGGTGGGCATCCTCACGGCCATGATGAAGGCCGACGGAGAGGTCCGGCCGGAGGAGGTCCGGGCGGTGCGCACCTTCTTTTCCGACCGCCTGGGATACCGGGGCGAATCCCTGGAGATCGTCCGCGACCTGATCAAACGGTTCCTGCGGGAGGGAGTGGACCTCGACGCCCTCTGCCTCGACTTCTCCCGCCGCTCCGATTCCGCCACCCGGCTCCTGCTGGTGGAGTGCATGCTCGACGTCGCCCTGGCCGACGGGCGCATGTCCCCGGCCGAGGAGGAGGTCTTCGGGCGGACCGTCGGGCTTCTGGGAATCGCGCCGGGGGACCTCGCCATCCTCCGCGCTCGCGCCCGGCCCCACGCGGATTACGAGGTCCTCGGCGTGCCTTCCTCCGCCACGGCCGAAGAGGTCAAGAAGGCCTATCGGGAGCTCGTCAAGAAGTACCACCCCGATCGGGTCTCCCACCTGGGGGACGAGTTCCGAGAACTGGCGAACCGCAAGTTCCTGGAGGTACAGCAGGCCTACGACCGCATTCGCACGGGGCGAGGTTGGGCGTAGGCCTCTTGGCACGCTCCCGGAACGGCCGGGAGCGTGGTGTCGCAACGCTGAGGGTCCTGGTGTTCTTTCGTCGCCTCGGCAAGAGCCGGGGTCCAGAATCTCCACGGGCGACGGCTATCCGGCTCCCGCGCAGGCCCGCAGGCCGGTAACGCTTGAAATCTTCGCAACGTCGGCCAGGCGTCCGTCGCGCACCGTGAACACCAGGTCTGCCTGGGCCGCGATCTCCGGGTTGTGGGTGACCACCACGACGGTCTTCCCTCCCTGGTGAAGCTCCCGAATCGTGGCGAGGATGCCCGCCTCGGACTCCGAGTCGAGGTTCCCGGTGGGCTCGTCCATGAGGAGGATCTCCGGGTCGTTGGCCAGGGCCCGAGCGATGGCGACCCGCTGCTGCTGGCCGCCCGAGAGCTCCGCCGGGGGTGCCTCGGCCTTCTCTCCCAGCCCCACGAGCTCCAAGAGCTCTCGGGCGCGGCCGGCGCGCTCCTGCTTCGGGCTCTTGCCGAACATCATGGCCACCGCCACGTTCTCGGCGGCCGTCAAGCCATCGAGCAGGTTGAAGAACTGGAACACGAACCCGATCCGGCGGGCCCGCAGGTCGGCCAGGGCGGGCCCGGATAGCTGCGTCAGCTCCTCCCCGGCCACCCGGATCCGACCCGCCGTGGGGCGATCCAGCCCACCCATGAGGTGCATCAGCGTGCTCTTGCCGTGGCCCGAGGGCCCCACGATGCAGGCGAAGGCCCCACGGGGCACGTCCAGGGTGACCCCCCGGAGGGCTTCGGTGGGGACGCGTCCCCGCTGATAGACCTTGCGCACGTCTTCGATGCGGATGGCGACGTCACTCATAGCGGATGGCCTCCACGGGCGCGAGTCCGGCCGCCTTCCACGCCGGGTAGCTCCCGGCCACCAAGGCGACGGCGAGAGAGAAGAGGATCGAGCCGGCCGCCGTGACCGGGTCGAGGCCGCCCGCGCTCCCCTTGACGAAGGCGGTGAAGGCGTTCTGGCCCACGTGGGGCGCCAGGAGGATCGATGCCAAAGCCCCGGTGGCGACCCCGATGAACCCGCCGAGCACGCCGTAGCACCCCGACTCCACGAGGAACAGCCGGAAGATTGTGCCTCGTCGGGCGCCCAGGGCCTGGAGGATGCCGATCTCCCGGCGGCGCTCGTAGGTGGCGGTGAGCATGGTATTGACGATGCCGAAGGCCGCCGCCAGCACCGCCACGGCTGCGATGAGCTGCACGGTGAAGCTCACGGTGCCCACCACCGCGAGCACCGACTGGAGCATCTGCTCGTCGGTGACCACCCCCAGGGCGGTCGCCTCCCGGATGGCCAGGACGTACTCCGCGGTCCGGGCCACGTCGTCCACCTGGACGGCCACGAAAGACACTCTTTCCCCCACCCCGAAGACCTCCTGAGCGAGCTCCAGGGGGAGGAAGAGGCCCGTGTCGTCCCGGGACCGGGTCTCGGCCAGGATTCCCAGCACCGGCAGGGGCCGGCCTCGTATGGTCACCGTGTCCCCCAGCCGGAGCCCGGCCTCCTTGGCCACGGCGGAGCCGGCCACTAGGCCCGGCTGGTCCGGGAGCTGGGGCATGCGGCCCTCGGCGATCCGCCAACCCTTGAGTCGGGGGAGGAGCCCCAGGTCGGTCCCCACCACGGGGACGGGGTGGTTCTGGACTGCCGATTTTTCCGTGAGGAGCGGCACGGCCGTCAGCCCCGGGAGAGCGGCGATGGCCCGCACCTCGTCCATCGTGATGGTCACCGGGAGTTGGTCGCCCGTGAGGATCGAGACCTGCTCGTACGCGCAGGATCCCTTGGGCGCCACCACCAGGTCGGCCCCAAGGGCGTGGGCCTCCCGGCGGATCTCCCGCTGGAGGCTCGCCCCCAGGGAGAGGAAGGTGACGAGCGAGGCGATGCCCACCGTGATCCCAAGGAGGGTGAGCACGAGGCGGCCGCGCCGCCGGGTCATGTTGCGAAGGACGAGCCGGCCGGCGTTCATGGGAGCACCCTCCGGCTCAGATCTTGTGGTTTCGCAGGGTCTTCACCGCGGTGGCCGTGAGGAGCGGGCCGCCGTGGGTGAAGGTGCCCGTGACCTGGACCTCGTCGCCGTGGGCCGGCCGCGGCCCCTGGTAGCGGACGGGGAGGAAGAACTTGTTGCAGTTGGGGGAGTTGCACAGGAGCTCGCTCTTGTCCATCACCCCGAAGATCGTGGGGTCCGTGGGGGAAACCGCCGCCATGATCCCGACGATGGTCAAGGTGCCCTGGAAGGCGGCGGGATCGGAACGGACGTCGTTGACCTGGAGAGGAGGGGGAACGCTCGTACGGCTGACGGCCGCGACGGCGGCGACGGCAAGGGCGGCCAGGCCGATACCGGCCAAGGCGAGGGCGTGTTTCTTCTTCATGGTCTTGTCCTCTTGTGGGATAGGAGGGAACGGGACCGGGCCCGGCGAGCCCCCGCGGGACCCGCGGACACGCCGGAAACCCTCGCTGACCGCGAAAGCGGTCCGCTGGACCGGGGAAGCTGGGCGAAGGGGGGCCTAAGGCCTAGGAGCGGGCGGGGGGCCGTTCGATGGGCAAGACGACCCCTTGGGAGAAGAGGCGGCAGGCGGTGCGGGTCGGGGCAACCCTCTTCGGGGTGGCCGGGGTCGAGGGGCTGCGCCCCACCCAGAGGGTGAAGGCGCAGCAGGAGGAGCATTCGGAGGGTAAACCCTCGTCCCCCGCCGGGCAGGCTTCGCCGCAACAACTCCCCGGGGCTGCACCCAGGTCGGGGGGTGCGGACCACGCAGGGGCAGAGAGTGCGAGCAGAAAGACCGCGACGAGGCGGATCACGAGGGTTCCCATGGTTCGCGATGGTACGAAGCAAGCAGGCCCGGGGTCAACGAGAATCGTTCGCCATCGATCCCCTCGGCTCCCTGGCCGGTCGGTGAACCCTCCCGCCTTCCCGGGGCTGCGATTCCGTTGGGCCCGCTTGCGGCCCTCGCGTCCTCCCCTACTTCGACCTTTGGTAGGTCCCCACGAGTTGGGCTGCGGCCAGGATCTTCCCTTCCATGCTCCCCTCCAGCGCGGCCTTGGTCGGCCTTTCCAGATCCGGCAGCAGCTCCTTGAGGGCGTAGAGCTTGTGGAAGTAGCGGTGGCGGCCGATGGGCGGACACGGCCCGCCGTAGCCGGTGCGCTTCCAGTCGTTGAGGCCCTCCAGGGTGCCTGGCGGGAGATCTTTCACCCCCTCCGGGAGGCCCATGGACGTCGGCGGGAGGTTGTAGAGCACCCAGTGGACCCAGGTCATCTTCGGGGCCTCGGGGTCCGGGGCGTCCGGGTCGTCCACGATGAGCGCGAGGCTCTTCGTCCCCTCCGGCAGGCCCGACCAGTCCAAGGCCGGGGAGACGTCCTGACCGTCACAGGTATGCTTGCGTGGGATCTCTCCTTGGTGGGCAAAGGCCGGGGAGGTGAATCGAAGGCTCATGGCGGCTCCTTTTCGTCTCCGAGAGGGGTGTCCTGGGAGGCCACGGAGGCCTCTGGGTGAGGGCTTCTGCGATTTCCGTAGGCCGGGGTGCTATTCGATGGAGCGGAAGGGCTGCTCCTTGGCCCCGCACACCGGGCACACGTCCGGGGGCGCCCCCTCTGCCACGTACCCGCAGATGCGGCAGACGTGGTAGGCGGGTTCCTGCCCCCCGGCGAGGAACTGCAGGGCATGGCGGTAGAGGGCGGCGTGGCGGGCCTCCACGTCCCGGTTCTGGCTAAAGACCAGCTCGGCGGCGTGGTTGCCCTCGGCGGAAGCCTGGCGGATGAGCTCCGGGTAGTGGGTCTGGGCCGCCAACTGCTCCCGTTCGAACGCCTCCTCGAGGTTCTGCTGGGTGTCCTTCACCACCAGATCCCCGAGCAGGCGCAAGTTCCGGCTCGCGTGGATGCGCTCAGACTCCGCGATCACGCGAAACAGGAGGCCGACTCGGGGGAACCCCTCGGCGTCGGCGCGTCGGGCATACTCCAACAGCCTGAAATAGGCCTTGGCTTCCGCGACGAAGGCTTCGTACAGGCGGGTCGCGATGGGGTTCTCCACGGCGTCTCCTCCCAAGGTGTTGAGGTGGTTGCGGTACCGGCATCCGTGAATTTCCGGCCGACTCGGAGGTGCCTCCTCAGGAGGCCGGCTCCCGCAGGTACCGGGCGGCCTCCTCGGGGGTCACCGGGTTGATGTGGAAGCCGGTGCTCCACTCGAAGCCGGCGATCCGGCTGAGTCGGGGGGCGATCTCCAGGTGCCAGTGCCAGTCCATGCTCAGACTGTCCCAGAGCCCTGTGCGCTCGGGGCGCCGATGTTCGGGGGGAGCGGTGTGCAGGGCCAGATTGTAGGGCGGGTCCTCCAGCACGGTCTTGAGGCGCCGCAGTACCTCTCGCAGGATGCTCGCGAGCTGCAGCAGGTCTTCATCGGTGAGGGCGGCAAAGTCGTGCGCGTGAGCCCGGGGGGCCACGGTGACCTGGAAGGGGAAGGCCGACGCGAAAGGGGTGAAGGCGGCAAAGCGACCGGTCTCGAGGACCAGCCGGTCCCCGTCGTCCCGCTCCTGACGGAGGATGTCGCACAGGAGGCACCGCTCCTTACGCCGGAAATAGTCTCGGGCACTCCGGAGCTCCACTGCGATCTGCACCGGGATCTCGGGGATCGCGATGATCTGGGAGTGGGAGTGATCGAGCCGCGCCCCGGCCTCGAGCCGGTAATTCTTGAAGAGCATCAGGTAGCGCAGCCGCTGGTCCTGCCGCAGGTCCGAGAGCCGTGAGCGGAAGGCCGCGAGCACGTCCCGGAGCTCTTCTACTCCCAGGTCCGCGGTGGAGCGCCGGTGGTCCGGCGTCTCGACGACCACCTCGTGGGCGCCGATGCCCGAGACGACGTCGTAGAGCCCCCGACCGGTGCGTTCCAGGCTTCCCTCGACCCGCAGCACCGGGAACTTGTTGGGTACCACCCGTACCCGCCAGGCTCCGTCGGGTCCCGAGACCCGGAAGATCTCCTGGCCGGCGTATTGCTCGTTTCCCGGGCACAGGGGGCAGTTCCGGGAGGGGGTGTCCGGCTGCGGCAGGACCAGGTCCGCCGGTTTCAAGGCCCGCTCCTGGGCGACGATGACCCACCTGCGCTTGAGGGGATCGAAGCGAAGCTCGCTCATGGGGGCTCCCGTTGGTGGCGAGTGACCGGTGACTCGTGACCCGTGAAGGGCTGGACGGGCGGAGTCACGCGGACCACGACTCCAGGTCGTGGTCCGCGGGGATCGGCAACTGAGCCAGGTGATAGAGGGGCGCCCTCTCGAGAACCTCGCCGTCCCGGCCCAAACGCAGCCCGACGTAGAGGAAGCCCGGGGGCGAAAAGCCCGCCGCATCCAAGGGCACGGAGACCTCCGCCACCTCGCCCCACGCGAGCTCCGCCCCAGGGGCGTCGCCCTCGACCGCGGACGCCGCGCCGCCGTCCAACGGGAAGCGCACTCGGAGCCTCCTCCTGCCCAGGACCTCGACCTCGAGGTACAGTCCAAGGCCCAGGAGGTCCCCAAGACCCCTCTCCCCCCCGACACACAGGTGCAGGGCCCCGCCGCCGATCCCGAAGCGCAGCCGGCGGAGCCGGCGGTCGGTCCGGTGCATGGCGCCGGCGTCGTAACCCAGGTCGAAGACCCCGGCGGGGAGCCACTCGAAGAACGAGCTCAGGCGCCCGTCGAGCAGGGGTCGGACCGGGCCCACCGGGACCTCGAGAAGGCCGTGGCGGACGCCGCCCTTGATCGGTGCGTGGAGTTCGGCGGGGGCCTCCAGGCCGGCGATCTGGTACACGTTGATCAGATGGAGGCGGAACAGACCGTCGAACTCCCCGGCCAGGGGAGTGTAGTGGTCGTCCCCCAGCCACCAGAACCAGTCGCTGCCTTCCGCAATGCGGATCTCGCGCCACGCGAGCTCCCGCTCCTCCTCACCGAGGCGGCTCTCCTCGTCGGTCAGACGGCACCGGGTTCGCTCCAACAACTCCCAGGCCAGATTCTTCTCGGGGTGCCCCACCCAGGTGGAGAAGGACCCGTAGATCCAGGACCCCGGGTGGACCCGGGAGAGGGGGCGGCCACCGTCCCGGCACTCGGAAAACGTCGCGAAACCGAGCTCCGGGTGGGCACCGATCTCCCGGTAGAGTGCCCTCAGGAACGGTGCCCCGTTCTCCCCGTAGAACTCCCAGGCATTCTCGCCGTCGAGGATGATGCTGATCGTGCCGTCCCGGGCCGGTCCCCGGGCGAGCCCCTGGAGGCGTCCCACGAAGTCTCCGACCGCCGAGCGCACGTCCCAGGTCGCGTAACTGAAGCCGATGAGGTCCGCCAGGGCCTTGTCCCGAAAAAAGACCGAGATCTCGTTGCCGGCCGGGGACCGGAAGACGTAGGGCCGGTAGAGCTCAGCCCGCCGGTCGCCGGTGAGGGTCGCACCGAGGCTGGCGGCGAGCACGTCTTCGTCGCTCGCCGCCCAGCTCACTCCCTCGTCGGCCAGGAGGGCCAGGGTCTCGGCGCTCACCGAACCTTCGGAGGGCCAAAAGCCCGAAGGGAGCCTCCCGAAGACCTCTCGATACCGCTTCTGCGCGTCCCGGACGTGGCGGGCTGCGTCCTGGCCGAAGCCGCGCTGGATCACCGGGAGGGTCGCGTGGGGAAGCGCCACCCGCGCACTCTCCCCGTCCAGGAGGAGGGGCAGGATCGGATGGTAGTAAGGGGTCGTGGAAACCTCCACGGCCCCCTGCTCCTGCGCCTCCCGGTAGGCCCCCACGGTCCGGCCGGAGACCCGGTGAAGCACCTCGAGGAGCGTGAGCTTGTCCTCCTGGGTGAAATCCCTGCCTCGCCCGAGGAGGCGCCGGACGTCGGGCTCCTCGGCCCGGACCACTTCCCCGGTCCACGCCAGGAGGAAGAGCACCTCCAGATCCAGGAGCTCGCGGTCCGAGAACAGCCCCCCCCGCCCCCCCTTTTCCTGGAGCTCGAGGTAGCGCGGCAGAGGGTGGATCTGGTTCTCGAGGTGGGCGAAGAAGAGCCGGGGCGTCAGATCCTC
Source organism: uncultured Thermodesulfobacteriota bacterium (assembly GCA_964647795.1). Lineage (GTDB taxonomy): Bacteria > Desulfobacterota > Deferrisomatia > Deferrisomatales > JACRMM01 > JBFLZB01. The sequence continues at coordinate 4,118 of CAZYJP010000034.1, read as the reverse complement.
CCGGGCCTCCGGGGAGAGCTCTTCCGGGTGGGTCCGGAGGGGGTCGAGGAAGGTGTCGGGGACCCCCGGGTCCGCGTAGTCCTCCAACTGGTCCACCAGGCTCGGCACCAGGTTGAAGGTCACCCGGGCGCCGGCCTCGACGGCCAGGGCGAGCATGTCGTAGTAGTCCTTGGCCGCGTGGAGGAAGGTCCACGGCATGCGGTACTCGCCCCCCACCGGATTGCGGTAATAGGGCTGGTGCATGTGCCAGAGGAAGGCGATCCGGGCCCCCACGCGGTCTCAGCCCCCGATCCAGGCCTGGACCTTATCCTGGTACGCCTGCGCGAGGCGCTCCACCTCCTCTGGGTCCTCGCCTTCCACCACCAGGTGCAGAACCGGGCGGTAGGGGTCGGGGAGGAGCAGCACGCTCGCCCCGTCGATCTGCACCTGCACGCCGTCGACGAAGCTCGCCTCCTTGTCCACGCTGTCCTCGCTCATCCGGCGCATCGCGAGGCCCTTGCCCTCCACCGGGCACGGAAGCTCCCGCTGCAGGTAGGCAACCGGCGGGAGGGTGTCGAAAACCTCGCTCACCCGGCGGCCCGACTTGCCCAGGAGCTCCAGGATCTTGGCCGCGGTGAACATGGCGTCCGGGGCATGGAGGAAGGCCGGAAAGGCAAACTTCCCGGGTGCCTCGGAGATGAAGGCGAAATCGTGCATCTGGGAGGTCTTGAGGCTCGCGGTCTTGCCCCGGGTCACCCGGAGCCCGGGCTCGGCACCGTCGAGCACCCGCGGGGCGGTCACCGGCAGGAAGGCTTGCGCACCGGCGGGACTCGTGGCCGCCAGGAGCTTGAGAAGGAAGAGAAGGGTCTCGTGGTCCGAGCGCACTTCGCCTCGGTCATCGATGAGCTCGAGGTTCTGCCCCCCCGGGGTGACGTAGAACCCTACGTCGGCCCGGAGCGCCCGCACGATCTCCCCCACCTGCCGCACCGCCTCTTCGGCCTCGAACATGCGCCGCATGAGGCGGCGCTCGTCGGGGTAGGCGTTGAGGACGACCGTCTGGCACCCGAGGGTGTTCAGGAGCGGGGGCAGGTACTCGCCGGTGGTGCCGTTTCCGAGATCGAGGACCACCCGGAACTTCCGGGAGCGTACGGCGTCGGCGTCGAGCGCCCTGAGGTATCCCTCCCGGTAGAACTCGGGAACGGCGCCCATTTCCCGAATGCCCCCCACCTCGGAGTGATCCACCCGCCGGAAGTTCTCCTTGAAGAACAGTCGCTCGATCGACTTCTCGAGCCCCGTGTCGACGAGGTTGCCGTTCTCGTCGTAGAAGACGATCTCTGTGTTGCGGCTCCCCGCCGTGCTCTGCTGAAAGTAGACCCCGGCGACCTCGCCGAAACTCGAGAGCTTGTACCGCTGCACCGGCACGGGCACCATCTTGATGTCGTGGACGTTCACTCCGGTGGACAGGATGCCTCCGAGGAAGGCGCGCTTGAGCATGCGGCTCGCGCGAAGGTAATCGCGGCCCACCAGGATGTGACTCCCCCGTGGCAGCACCGACCCCATGGCCGCGCCCATCTTCGCGGCGAACTCCGGGGATAGCTCCACGTTGGTGCGGCCCTGGACCGCCCCCCCCTCGAAGACCGACTTCTTCCACTTGTCTCCCCAGACCAGGTTGGCGGAGAGCACGCTCCCGGCCTCGACCTTCTTGTTCGGCCAGACCAGGATGTCCTTCTCGAAGCACGCCCCCGGTCCGATCTCCGTCCCCTCGGCGACGACGGCTCCCTTCTCGATCCGCACGTCTTCCCCTACCTGAACGTCGTCGCAGAGCACGACGTTTCGGAGCACTGCCCGGGCGCCGACGCTGGTGCGCTTCCACAGGTTGGCGTTGTCCAGCACCGCGCCGTCGGCGACCCGGCAGCGCTCCCCTAGCACGGCGTTGTGCAGGGTCACCCCTGCGCCGAACGTCGCCCCGCTGCCCACCACCACTGTGCCGCTGGTCACCAGGTCGGGCGGGAGGGCGACGCCTTCTTCCGCCCACACCGTGCCCCCTTCGGTACTTCGGGTCACTCCCGGGAACCGGAGCCCGACCTTCCCATCGAGGATCTCGCGCACGGCCTCCCGGTAGGAGTCGGTGTCCCCCACGTCGCGCCAATAGCCGGAGGCGTTGTACCCGTAGATGGGGATGTTCTCGCGAAGAAAGATGGGAAAGAGGTCCTTGGAGAAGTCGAAGGGGCGGCCCGCGGGAATGAGCCGGAAGATCTCGGGCTCGAGGACGTAGATGCCGGTGTTGACCGTGTCGCTGAACACCTCGCCCCACCCGGGTTTCTCCAGGAACCGCAGGATCCTCCCCGAGGCGTCGGTGATCACCACCCCGAACTGCAGGGGGTTGGGCACGCTGGTGAGGGTGATGGTGACCGGCGTGCGTTTGGCCCGGTGGAACTCCAGGATCGGGCTCAGGTCGAAGTCGGTGACCAAGTCCCCCGACATGATCAGGAAGGTCGAGTCCAGGCGCTCCTCGGCACATTTCACCGCGCCGGCCGTGCCGTAGTCGTCGTCGGGGAGGAGGTAGTCGAGTCGAACCCCGAAACGGGACCCGTCCCCGAAGTAATCCCGGATCACGTCGGGCATGTAGTAGAGCAGCACCACGATCTCGGTGATCCCGGAGTCCCGCAGCCTCCCCACGATGTGCTCCATCATGGGGCGGTTCAGGAGGGGCACCATGGGTTTGGGGACGGAGTGGGTGAGGGGCTGGATGCGGGTGCCGAAGCCACCGGCCATGAGCACGGCCTTCATCGTGAAACCTCCCTGGGAAGGGCCCCCATGGGGGCGAACGGACAGGAGGGACCCGGGAGCAGGGTCTGCCGCCAAGACACTGGCTCACCCAGGGGCCGGCCAACGGGCCGTCTCGGCGGCCGCCCCCTTCGGTGGCAGGCTGGGGCGCGGCTTCCGGGGGAAGGTCCCTGGGAAGGGGCTAATGGGACCGGGGTCCCCCGTAACGCCGGTTCAGGACGCGAGCCACCTCCGCCTTGAGCTCCTTGAGATTGCCCGATTTCACCACGTAGGCATCGGCCAGCCAGGAGGAGAAGTCGTCCTTGAACGAACCGTAGGCGGTGGAGAGCACCACCGGGAGCTGTTGGTGCTGGCGGGTGACCTCTTGGAGGATCTGGAGCCCGCTCTCGCCCCGGAGCTTGATGTCGAGCACCATCAGGTCCACGGGGTGGTCCGAGAGCACCTGCTTGGCCGCAGCGCCGTCGGAGGCGCACAGCACCCGGTACCCCTCCTCCTCCAGTTCCGCCTGGTACAGGGCCCGGATGCTCTCCTCGTCATCGACCACCAGAATCGTGAACATCCGGTTCCTCCTCGTCACAGGCGGCAGCCCTCCAGTATCGACGCCCGCCATGATAACAGGGCTCGCCCCCCCGTCAACGCTTCCCGCCCGAAATCCCTTGGTGTCCCATCTCCAGGGTGGGCGGGGTCGGGGAGCGATCGTTCCCGGCGGGGGCTACCCGTGCCCCCCGGGCCGGGAATCGCGCGTGAAGAGGTATAGCCCGGAGCCCACCCCGAGGGCCAGCAGGGGGAAGAGGAAGGCGGCCCGGTAGTCCCCGGGTGAGGACTCCAGGACCTGTCCCATGACCTGCTGGACGAGCGCGGGCCCGACCATGATGAAGAAATTGATGGCAGTGACGGCGGTGCCCACGAGGTGGTGGGGGACCGACTCCTTGACGTGGGCGTACAGGAGCACCCGAAAGGACGAGAAGAACCCGAGCACGGCAAAGACCGCCGTCCACCCGGCGGCGGAGGTCGGAGCCCCTACCCCCACGAGGGGGAGGAAACACAGGATGGACACGACGTTTCCCCCGACCACGACCCACTTCCGCGAGCGAACCCGGTCGGACAGCCAGCCCCCGACCGAGCTTCCCACCGCAGTGGAGAGCCCGAGCGCCAGCAGGATGTTCCCCGCCTCGGTCCGAGTGTAGGAGAGGGATTCCATGAAGTACGGCCCGGCCCACAACCCCTGCAGGCTCGCCACCGACGCGTAGCCCACCAGCGCCAGCGGCGCGGTGGCCCAGAAGGTGGGAAGCGCGAGGACCCGCCGCAGACCGCCCGCCCCGTCCCGGGGTGGCGGAGCGGGGTCTGGGCCG
>CAZYJP010000033.1:0-12881 GCA_964647795.1 uncultured Thermodesulfobacteriota bacterium | reverse complement strand
GGTCGTAAATAAAGAGAGGCGGCGGTTAAAGTAGTCCACCCTGCCGCCGGGTTCCCCCTGCTGGCGGCCCGCCGCGGCGTGCCCTACGTCATCGTCAACCGGGGCGCGACCGACCATGACGGCCTGGCCCTGGTGACCCTGCGCCTGGAGGGCGACGTGTCCGCCCTCTTCCCCCCCGCCGTCGAGCGGGCACTGGCCGGGTAGGTCCGGCGCCCCCGGGGAGCCGGAAGGCCAACCGGGTTCAGGATGTCCCTGTTCTCCGGGCATGGGCAGAGCCCGCTCCTCCCCGGGGCGCCAGGCAGCGCTCTTCTGCCCGGGCGTCCCCTGCTGCTCCATCGGGAGCGCACTGCGGCTGTATACTCCGGCAATACGGTCGGTATATCGAGCCGCGGCGCGCCCGACCCCGCACAAAAGGCCGCAGGCAAGCGATGTCTAGCCTCCGGTCGCCTCGCCGGCCGGCCCGCCGCTCCCCTCGTGCGGAGTGTGAAAATATACACTCTCCGGGTGCGCGCCCCCGATCCAGCACCCGTTCACACGGAGGAGTCCATATTATTTGTCTGTATTCTCAATATGTTATATGCCTTCTTCATTTGTTCATGTTTTCTTTTTCACAGTTGGCACGCATCCTGCTCTCTACAGAGGGCGAAAGGCACGACACAGCCAACCAGACACCGGACCCCGGTGCAGACCAGAAGGAGAGAGCCATGAAGACCACGACCAGAGCCGCCGCCATCGCCGCCATCGCAACGATCGCCAACGCCGCCACCGCCCTGGCCGCCGCCGGCGCCCGGGTCGACCACAGCGGGATCTTCGTGTGGGCGTTCCTCGGCTTCTGCGCCCTGATCGTCGCCGCCCAGGTGGTGCCCGCCATCCTGATGGCCGTGGGCGCGGCGAAGGGGGCGGTGGAAGGCATCCGCGAGCGACAGGCAGCCCACGCCGCCCGCCAGTAGCCCACGAAGCAGCCCAGGGGGCGAGAGAGAGGCCCGGGTCGGAGACCCGGGCCTCTTCTTCGCGTCTGGAACCCGCGCTTCCCGGTCTGCCGGGCCCAGGGGAGAGGAAGCGGTGTCCCCTTCTGCCCCCCGACGTGGAGCTGTTCCCTTTCTTGTATTGTTTCCGGGGAAGGCATGGCCAGGGGAACGAGCAATGATCGGTCAACGACCGGGGGCAGGGGCTGGGGGCAGACAGCCAAGGGGAAGAAGCCCGAGGCCCGGAGACGGAGGGGTGTCTCGGCCTCCGAGCCGCCCGGCCTCCGCGCTCCGGCGGCCTGGCCGGGGGGAAGCCTCGAAGGATCTACACGTCCCCCACCTTCTTGGCCACGTCGCGCAGGTTGTCGTCGTCCTTGATGCAGACCGGGTAGGCGATCGGGAGCTGGTCGGGAAGGGTGAGGCCGGCGGCGGCGAACTCGCTGGTGATGACGCCGGTGGGGCAGACCTCGAGGCAGGGCATCTCGCGGCTCTTGGCGCACTCCGGGCAGAGCCTGGCGGCGAGCTCAGGGTAGACGACCACCTGGCGCTCGGTACCCCGCCCGATGAAGCCCAGGACGTTCTTCCCCTCCACCTCGGCGCACTGTCGCACGCACAGGCCGCAGAGGATGCAGTAGGTGGTGTGCTTCGCGAAGCGCTCGGGGTCGGCGCCGTATTTCTGCATCAGCGCGGGGTCCACCCGGTCCCACCGGGCGGCCAGGAGCTCGAGGATGAGCTTTCGGTGGTGGGCGATCTTCTCGGTCTCCGTCTGGACCTCGAGGCCTTCCTCCACCGGGTAGAGGCACGAAACCACGGTGCGGGCGCGCCGGCCCGCCTTGACCTCCACCAGGCACAGGCGGCAGGAGCCGTACCCGGAGAGCTCCTCGAGATAGCACAGGGTCGGAATCTCGATGCCGGCGTCGCGGGCGGCCTGGAGGACGGTCATCCCCTCCCGGGCCTCCACGGCCTGGCGGTTGATCGTGAGCTTCACGGGAGCGCCGAGATCTTCTGTCTTGGGGGCGGTCTGGGCGGGTGCGGCGGGTGCGGACATGGGGTGACCTCTTCGGGCGGGATCGCGGGCTGGGAGAAGACCATTTTGGTCGGGATAACGGGATTGACGGGATAATAAATGATCTATCCTGTGCATCCTGTTATCCCGTCAAGATTTGTATTTGGCTCCAAACCAGAAGAACGGACCTTCTATCCCCTCTTTCCCTTTCCGGCCCGCACCGAGAGGTCCTCGGGCGGCTTGGGAACCGGGGTGCCGGAGAGCTTGGTGACGGCCTGCGTCTTCGGGGGGCAGACCTGGAAGCAGGTGTCGCACTTGGTGCAGAGCGACTGGTCGACCACGTGCACCTGCTTCTTCTCGCCGGAGACGGCGCCCACGGGGCAGTTCTTCTTGCACAGGCCGCAGGCGATGCACTTGTCCGGGTCGATCCAGTAGCTCGTCAGGGCCTTGCACACCAGGGCCGGGCAGCGCTTCTCCTCCACGTGGGCGATGTACTCGTCGCGAAAGTACTTGACGGAGGAGAGGACCGGGTTCGGGGCGCTCTGGCCCAGGGCGCAGAGCGAGGCGTCCTGGACGGTGGTGGAGAGGTCCTCCAGGAGCTCCACGTCGCCCTTTCGGCCCTCGCCCTGCACCATCCGGGTGAGGATCTGGAGCATCTGCCAGACGCCTTCGCGGCAGGGCACGCACTTGCCGCAGGACTCGTCGGCCAGGAACTCCAGGAAGTACTTGGCCACGTCGGGCATGCAGGTATTGTCGTCCATGACGATCATGCCGCCCGAGCCCATCATCGAGCCCACCTTGGTGAGCTCGTCGAAGTCCACGGGGAGGTCGAGCATGCTATCGGGGATGACGCCCCCGGAGGGCCCGCCGGTCTGCACGGCCTTGAACTTGCGCCCTTCGCGGATGCCGCCGCCGATGTCGAAGACGATCCGGCGAAGGCTCATGCCCATCGGCACTTCCACGAGGCCGGTGTTGTTCACCTTGCCCACCAGCGAGAAGACCTTGGTGCCCTTGCTCCCCTCGGTGCCGATACCGGCGAACCAGTCGGCGCCCCGGTTGATGATGAGGGGCACGTTGGCCCAGGTCTCCACGTTGTTGATGTTGGTGGGCTTGTCGAAAAGACCCTTGACCGAGGTGCGGATGTACTTGGGCCGGGGCTCGCCCACCTTGCCCTCGATGGAGCTCATGAGCGCGCTCGACTCTCCGGAGACGAAGGCTCCGGCGCCGCGGTAGATGAGGATCTCGAAGGAGAACCCGCTGCCGAGGATGTTCTCGCCCAGGAGACCGGCCTCGTGCAGGTCGTCCAGGGCCTTGACGAGGTTGTCCACCGCCAGGGGGTACTCCTGGCGCACGTACACGTATCCGGTGCGGGCGCCGATGGCGTAGCCGCCGATGATGAACCCCTCGAGCACCGAGTGGGGGTTGCCCTCGAGGATCGACCGGTCCATGTAGGCCCCGGGGTCGCCCTCGTCGGCGTTCACGAGTACGTAGCGCTCGTCGCCCGGGGCGTTGCGGGTGGTCTCCCACTTGATCCCCGCGGGAAAGCCTGCGCCGCCCCGGCCCCGGAGGTTCGATTTCTTTACCTCGGCGATCACCTGCTCGGGGGTCATGGACCCCAGCGCCTTGGCGAGCGCCCCGTAGCCCCCCACGGCCAGGTAGTCGCCCAGGTTCGTGGGGTCGATCTTGAGGTTGTCGTGGAAGAGGAGCCGGGTCTGGTGCTTGTAGAAGGGGATGTCGTTCTCGTGGACGACCCGTTCGCCGGCGCCGGTCTGCCCGTCGTCCAGTTGATAGAGCAGGCGCTCCACCACCCGTCCCTCCACCAGGGTCTCGGCCACGACCTCTGGGACGTCCTCCACCTTCACCTTCAGGTAGCAGGTCTCCTCGGGGACGATGACGACGATGGGCCCGCGCTCGCAGAAGCCGTGGCACCCGGTGCGGCGCACGTCCACCTTGCCGGCGAGGCCCTTCGCCTCGATCTCGGCCTGGAAGGCGTGCGCCACCTTTTCGCTCTTGTAGGCCCGACACCCCGTGCCGGAGCAGATGGTGACGCAGGGCTTCTTGGGATCGCGCTTCGCCAGCACCTCCTGGCGGTAGCGCTCCAGGTCTTCCAGGGATGTCAGTCGGGCCATGGGTTCTCCACGGGGTGCCGTGCGGTCTGGGTACGTACCGGGGCGATGGCCCCCCTCACCCTGCCCTCCTCCCCGGGGGGAGAGGGGATCGGAGAAACGTTACTCGCAGGTCTCGCAAACCTTCTCCAGCTCCTCGGTGGTGGGATTCGAGAGGTACTCGCCGTCCACGGTCATCACCGGCCCGAGCGCGCAGCAGCCCACGCAGTTGACCGTGTGGAGGGAGAACTTCTCGTCCTTCGAGGTCCCCCCGGCCTGAATTGCCACCACGTTCGAGACCCGGTCCAGGAGCTTCTGGGCGCCCCGGACGTGGCACGCGGTGCCGACGCAGACCGACATCTGGTGGCGGCCCTGGGGGACCAGGCTGAAGTGCTTGTAGAAAGTGGCGACATTGTAGATCTCGCGCAGCGTCACCCCCAGGCGGTCGGAGACGCGCCGCAGCACGTCGCGGGGCAGCCAGCGCAGCTCCTTCTGGACGTCCAGGAGGATCTGGACCAACGATTCCTTTTGGGCACCGTACCGGTCGATGATCCGGTCCACCGGGGTCAACTTGGGATCGAGCAAGGGATACCTCCGGAGCAAGCCTTCTTGACGGGATAACGGGATCCACGGGATGTGAAAAAATGATTCAGCAAACCCCCGAAATGATCCCGTTCATCCCGTTATCCCGTCCAAACCAAGAGTCATTTTCTCGACAGGATTACAGGATGACACGATGCCCCATCCTGCCTATCCTGTCATCCTGTCCAACTGGCCCTCCCGTCCCCCCTTACAGCCGCGACTTCATCGCCGCGCCGATCTCGGCGGGGCTCTTGACGACGGTGACTCCGCAGCGCTCGAGGGCAGCCATCTTCTCCGTCGCGGTGCCCTTGCCGCCGGCGATGATCGCACCCGCGTGGCCCATGCGCTTGCCCTTGGGCGCGGTCTGGCCCGCGATGAACGAGACGACCGGGACCTTGACGTTGGCTTGGATGTATTCGGCGGCCTCCTCCTCGGCGCTCCCGCCGATCTCGCCGATCATCACGATGCCCTCGGTCCTGGGGTCGTCCTTGAAGAGGGAGAGGGCATCGATGAAGTTGGTGCCGATGATCGGGTCGCCGCCGATGCCGATGCAGGTCGTCTGTCCGATGCCGAGCTTCGTGAGCTGGTCCACGGCCTCGTAGGTCAGCGTGCCCGACCGGGAGATGACCCCCACCGGCCCCGCCTTGTGGATGTGTCCGGGCATGATGCCCACCTTGCATTCCTCGGGAGTGATCACCCCGGGGCAGTTGGGGCCCACGAGGCCGGTCTTCGCCGGGTCCAGGGCGCGCGTCACCTTGACCATGTCCAAGGTCGGGATGCCCTCGGTGATGCAGACCACGACCTTGATCCCGGCGTCCGCGGCCTCGAGAATGGCATCCGCCGCGAAGGGCGCCGGCACGAAGATCATCGAGGTGTCGGCGCCGGTCTGCTTGACGGCGTCGGCCACGGTGTCGAAGACGGGCACCCCAAGGATCTCGGTGCCCCCCTTGCCCGGGGTCACCCCGCCCACGAGCTTCGTGCCGTACTTCAGGCACTGCTCCGAGTGAAACTTGCCGTTGCCCCCCGTGATGCCCTGGCAAATTACCCGGGAGTCCTTGTTGACCAGGATGCTCATGTGTCACCTTTCTCGTCACTTGGTTCTCATAGGACCTATAGGTCCTATAGGCGTTCTAGGTCCTATGCCTCGCCCTTCGCCGCCGCCACCACCTTCTCGGCCGCCTCGGTCATGGTCTCGGCGGTGATGATGGGCAGGCCGCTCTTGCCGAGCATCTTGCGGCCCAAGTCCACGTTGGTGCCCTGGAGGCGCACGACGAGGGGGCGGTCCAGGTGCACCGTCTTGGCTGCAGCGATGATCCCCGCGGCGATGGTGTCGCAGCGCATGATGCCGCCGAAGATGTTCACCAGGACGGCCTTCACCTGGGGGTCCGAGAGGATCAGCCGGAAGGCGTTGGTGACCTGCTCGGCGCTCGCGCCGCCCCCCACGTCGAGGAAGTTGGCCGGGGACGCGCCGTGGAGCTTGATGATGTCCATGGTAGCCATGGCCAGCCCGGCGCCGTTGACCATGCAGCCGATGGAGCCGTCGAGGCTGATGTAGCTGAGATCGAACTTCGATGCCTCGAGCTCCCTGGGGTCCTCCTCGGTGGTGTCCCGGAGCTCCAGGAGATCTTTGTGGCGAAAGAGGGCGTTGTTGTCGAAGTTCATCTTGGCGTCGAGCGCCAGCACGTCGCCCTGCACCGTCACCACCAGGGGGTTGATCTCGAGCATGCTCGCGTCCGTCTCGAGGAAGGCCCTGTAGAGCGCGGCCATGAATTTCTGGCCGTTCTTCAGGGCGTCGCCCTTGAGCCCAAGGCCGTAGGCGAGCTTTCGCCCGTGGAAGGGCTGGAACCCGGCGGCCGGGTCCACGGCCTGCTTGAGGATCTTCTCGGGCGTCCTTGCAGCCACCTCCTCGATTTCCATTCCGCCCTCGGTGGAGGCCATCAGGGTGACGAGGCCCGTGGCCCGGTCGATGACCATGCCGAGGTAGAGCTCCCGGGCGATGTCGCGGCCCTCCTCCACGTAGACCTTGAGGACCTCCTTGCCCTGGGGCCCGGTCTGGTGGGTGACGAGCATCCTGCCGAGGATACCGGCAGCCGCGGCCCCGGCCTCGGCCGGGCTCTTCACGACCTTGACGCCCCCGGCCTTGCCGCGGCCACCCGCGTGGATCTGGGCCTTGACCACCACCACCGGGGTCCCCAACTCGGCCGCCGCCCTCTCGGCCTCGGCAGGCGTCGTGGCGACAATGCCCCGGGGCACCGGCACCCCGTACTTCTGCAAAACCTGCTTCGCCTGGTACTCGTGGATGTTCATGTTGCCTCCGGCAATGTTGGTTGTCCGTGGTCCGTGGTCCGTTGTGGAAACGCCCGGAACCCCTCAGGCGGCAGCGGCCCCAAACTCCAACGGACAACGGACAATGGACAACCGACTACGGACCCTATCTCATCGTTCCCACGTAGCACGCGGTGAGCTGGTGCCTTCGCACGTCGTCGGTGGTGTAGTCGGGGAGCAGCATGGGGGAGATGCGGTTGTGGGCCACTCCCGCCGCCTCCAGCTCGCGGATGTAGTCGCGCACGTGGTCCATGCCCGGCTCGCCCAGGTCCCCGTCCAGGTTCTTCACGTATGCCGCGGCATTGACGCCGGCCCGGCGGCCGAAGACGAGGATGTCGAGGAGCGAGTTACCCATGAGACGGTTCTCTCCGTGCACTCCCCCCGCAGTCTCCCCCGCGGCAAAGAGTCCCGGCACCCCGGTCTCGGCGTTCTGGTCGATCTTGATCCCGCCGTTCTGGTAGTGCAGCGTCGGGTAGATGAGCATCGGTTCCTTGCGGATGTCGATGCCGTAGCGGATGAACTGCATGTACTTGGCGGGAAGCTCGCGCTCCACGGCGCCGGGACCTTCAAGCTCCTCGATCATGGGGGAGTCGAGCCACACCCCCAGCCGGCCCACCGGCGTGCGGATGCCAAGTCCCCGCTCGGCGCATTCCCGGATGATGGCGGCGCTCTCCACGTCGCGGGGCTCGCGCTCGAAGACGAACTGCTCGCCGTTGATGTTGAGGAGGTTTGCCCCCAAGCCCCGGACCTTTTCGGTGATGAGGAGGCCCACGTTCTGCTCCGGGTAGGCGGCGCCTGTGGGGTGGTACTGGGTGGAGTGGAGAAAATCCATGGGCACACCCGCCCGATAGGCCAGCACGAGGCCGTCGGCCGTGGCGCCGTAGTGGTTGGTGCAGGCGAAACCCTGGATGTGGAGCCGGCCGTTGCCGCCCGTGGCTAGCACCACCGCCTTTGCCCGGACCACCGAGTACTCCTCGGTTTCCAGATTGTACATCACGGCACCGCAGGCCCGGCCCTTGGCGTCCTTCAAGATCTCCACCGCCGCAGAGAACTCCATGATTTCGATGGTGTCCCTCTGGTTTCTGGCCTCGTCGCGCACCACCCGCATGATCTCCGACCCGGTCATGTCGCCGGCCGAGTGCATGCGCTTGCGGCTCGTGCCGCCTCCGTGGCGCACCAACATCCGGCCGTCGGGGCGCTTGTCGAACATCATCCCGAGCTTCTCGAGCCAGGCGATGACGAGCGGAGCGTCGCGGGTGAGCGCCGCCAGCAGGTAGGGCCGGTTGGTGAAGTGGCCGCCCCCCAGGGTGTCGATGAAGTGGAAGTAGGGGCTGTCCACCTCGTGGTCGGCGCCCTGGATGCCCCCCTCGGCCATGACCGTGTTGGCGTCGCCGTGGCGGAGCTTCGTGGCCAGGATCACCTTGGCCTCGTTCTCCGCCGCCAGGAGCGCCGCTGCGGTGCCACCCCCTCCTCCCCCCACCACGAGAACGTCGGTCGTGTGGACGGGCAGGGCGGCAAGGTCCACCTGATCGGGGTGGAGGCGGGGGTAGGCCTCGAAGAGGTCCACGATCTCCTCGGGGTAGACGTCACCCTTGTTGGGCCCCAGCTTCACGGCCCGGCGGCCCTCGTCCATGTAATCCGGGTGGAACTTCTTGAGGACGTCCGCCCGCTCATCCAGGGTCATGGGCGTGAAGTACTCGCCCCGGCGCGTCTTCTCGATGCGCTCGGCGCGGGTGGCCTCCACCCGCTTGATCAGCTCTTTCATCTCCGGCGTGTAGCCCATTTCCCGCCTCCTGTAGGGGCCGTGATCAGTGATCGGGGGTTTCAGACCGATCGCCGTTCACCGATTACCGATCACTCGCTTCTCACAGATACGTCTTGTCCTTCGGCTCCCAGTCCTTCGAGTCGAGGGGCTCGGGCTCCCGGGCCACGTAGAGCTTGCGGAGCTCGTCTTCGGGCTTCTGGGCGAGCTCTTCGAGCATCGCGTCGTAGCGGCCTGCCAGGATCTGCTCCACCCGTTGCTCGAGATGCGTGGCCTGGGGCAGGATGTAGCGGCCGTAGAGCCGGCGGCAGAGCTGGGCAACGTGGTAGTGGGCAATCTGGGCCGGGCACCGGGCCGAGCACAGCCCGCACTGAATGCAGTCGAAGCTCACCTTCGCGGCCCGGGCCACGTCGCCCCGCATGGCCGCGTTGATGTACTCCATGACGTCGATCTCCATGGGGCACGCCCGGGTGCAGGTGTTGCACCCCACGCACTTCATTACCTCGGGATAGAGCATGCCCACCGCGTCGCCGATCTGCGAGAGCTCGTCCAGCTCATACAGGGCCTTGTTGGCCGGGAAGAAGGGGAGCTGGGCCAGCACCATGTTCTCTTCGATCACGGTCTGGCAGGCGAGCCCGAAGTGGAGCTGGTAATCCCCCTGCACCCGCCACACGGTCGGGCACGCCCCACAGATGCCCCCCCGGCACCCGCAGGCCCGGATGAACTGGTAGCCGGCGTACTCGATGGCCTTCTGGATCGTCAGCGTCTCGGGGAGCATGTACTTCTTCCCCATGACATACACCGGGATCATCTTCGCCCCCTCGGGCAGGATCGTCCGGTCGCCGCTGGCGATGGTGTGGTGCTTCTTGGCAGCTTCTGCGGTCATTTGTCTGATCTCCTTAGTAGGGTCGGCACCGCCCACCGCTCACATCTCTCTAAGGTCGTTGCTTGTTGCCCGCTGCTGGTTGCTCTTTGGAGAACCGACATACCGCTTTCCCCAACCCGTCACGTGCGACACGCAAGGTGCCAATCAGTTGAACGCCCCCGACTCCTCTTCCAGCTCGTCCTCCCGGAAGACCGTGAGCGGGATGGGGTCTTCCAGACTCCGGCCCGGCTCGTACTCGAGCATCCCCTGCACCCCCTGGGCCACGCTGCGAAAGAGCGCGGCCACCGGGAGGCCCATGGGGCAGGCCGTGTCGCACAGGCCGCACCCGATGCAGGAGCTCGCCATGTGGTTGAGGCGGGTCAGGTGGAAGAGCGTGGTCTCGGCGGGCATCTTCTGGGCGCCCTTGCGCTCCGCCCACCGGGCGTAGAGCTCGCCCGGGTGGTCGAAGGTGGGGGTCTTGAAGATGCACAGCTTGCAGTAGCAGATGGGGCAGTTCTCCATGCAGTTGTAGCAGCGGATGCAGGTGGAGAACGCCTTCTTGAGCCCCTCGAGGCCATTGGCCTGCCCCTTGAAGGACGCGAAGAGCGCGTCCCGGGCCGCGGTCCGCGCGGCCACGAGGTCCGCCACGACCTTGGCCCGCGCGTCCACGCCCGCCCCGTCGAACGTCAACAGCCCGGCCTTCTCCATTGCCGCGGCGAACTCGTCCTCCGCCTCCACCCCCAGGGCCTCGCCCACTCTTGCTCCGAGGGCGTGGATGCGCAGGTGGCCCCACTCCGCGGAGGGGTGCTCGCACACCGTGCAGGCCGTTCGGAACGGGAGATCGTTGCCGGCCGGGACACCCGACGCCATGGCGGCGAGGAGCTCACCGCTCGAGCCGGCCGCATCCTTCCCGGACTCGTGGAACGCCTTGAGCTCGAAGGTGCCCGGGCAGTCCACCGTGACGAACGTGAGGTTGCCCGGGGTGATCTGCTTGAGCTTGATCAGCTCCACCGCCGCCCGGGCCTCGCAGGGCCGGAGCACCACCGCCACCCGGCGGCCGGGATCGGTGAAGGTGAGCTGCTGCACCGCCCGCCCCCCCTGCACCGGCATCACCGGCGACCATGGGTTCGCCCCCGAGAGAAGCTCGGGCCGGGCAAAGAGACTCAGCATGGTGGTGCCCGCTCCGGTCCGGGCCGGCACCAACACCTCGTCCACCACCCCCTTCTCGAGGAGGCCCTTCAAGAGCGCCTCCACCGCTTGGAGCGGGGCGCCGTCGGTCTTCAGGAGGCCCTTCTTCATCGTTAACCCTCGGTGTTCGGTGATCGGTAGTCGGTACACGGAGACCTCGGAGGACGCGGCAGGGCTGCCCGCCCCACCGGTCACGGGTCACCGGCCACCATTCAAACGTCCCAATGCTCCTTGAACTCGCAGGGACCCATCTTGCGGACCGCGTCGGTCATCTCGGTCACGGTCTGGGCGAAGAGCCGGCCCTCGCTCGCGCTGATCCACCGCAGCCACACCCGCTCCTCGGGGATGCCGAGCTGGGAGAGGATGTTCCGGAGGATCGCCACCCGCCGCCGCGCCTTGAAATTGCCCGACTGGTAGTGGCAGTCGCCGGGGTGGCACCCCCCGATGAGCACTCCGTCGGCCCCGTCCATCAGGGCCTTCAAGGCGTACACCACGTCCATCGCCCCCGAGCACATCAGGTGCACCACCCGGATGTTCGACGGGTACTGCTGCCGAGTGGTCCCGGCGAGATCCGCCCCGGTGTACGTGCACCAGTGGCAGAGAAACGCCACGATGCGGGGCTCGAAGTTGGTGGAAGTAGCGACAGCTTGTGCTGACATGAGTGCCTCAATGGTGAAGTTGATCCATAGGTTCTATCGGTCCTATGGCTCTTATGGGTCTTATGGTCCTATCTTCCTATCCCAGCAATTCATCCAATCCCATCAGGACCTGCTTGGGCGCGGAACCATACTGCTGCGCGGCCTTGTTGGGGCAGGCCATGGTGCAAGCGCCGCAGGCCTCGCACAGGAGCGTGTCCACGACGGCTACGTTCTTGTCCACGAGGTCGAGGCTTCGCGCGCCGTAGGGGCAAATGTCCACGCAGACGCCACACCGGGAGCAGATCTTCTCCACCACGTAGGAGGCCTTCTCCAGGGACCGGCGGGCGCCCCTGGCCAGGAGCGCGGAGCACCGGGCTGCCGCTGCGCCGGCCTGTGTGAGGCTCTCCTCGATGTGCTTCGGCGCGTGGCAGAGGCCTGCCATGTAGACGCCCCTTCTTGCGAAGTCCGTAGTGGCGGCCTTGGGGTTCTTCTCCACGAAGAAGCCGTGGGTGTCCGTCTCCACTCCATAGAGCGAGGCGAGGCGCCCGTTGCCCTCGGCGTCGGGGGCCATGCCGGCGGAGAGGACGAGCCAGTCGGGGGTCTCCGTGACCTCCCCGCCCAGGCCCGGGTCGGTGTAGCGCACCGAGACCGTGTCGCCCTGAGCTTCGACCGCCGGCCGCCGGGCCAGGTCGAAGGGCACGAAGGCGACCCCCTTGTCTCGGGCCTC
Source organism: uncultured Thermodesulfobacteriota bacterium (assembly GCA_964647795.1). Taxonomy (GTDB): domain Bacteria; phylum Desulfobacterota; class Deferrisomatia; order Deferrisomatales; family JACRMM01; genus JBFLZB01. The sequence goes on along the minus strand of CAZYJP010000033.1, from coordinate 718 downwards.
CCGGTACTTGTGCTCGAAGGCGCCATAGGTCCGCAGGTCCCGGTAGAGCACCGTGACCTCGGCGTCAGGGTTGCCATCGAGGATCTTGAGGGCGTTCTTCACGGCGTGGGTGCAGCACACCCGAGAGCAGTAGGGCCGGCAGCCTTCTGCCTCCTCCCGGGACTCCACGCACTGGATCATCACGACCTTCCCGCCAGGGAGCACCCCCTCGGCGAGGTTCTGCTCCAGTTCCTTCTGGGTCAGCACCTTGGGGCTCCGGCCGTAGCCGTAGCTCTGGGGCTTGACCTCACCCGCGCCCGTGGCCAGGGCCACCGCGCCGTGGAGCACCTCGACCGGGCCCTCCTTCGTCTCCACCTGGGTCCGGAAGGCGCCCAGGCGGCCCTGGGCCGACCCCACCTTCGCGCCGGTGTACACTCGGACGTTGGGGTGGGCACTGACTCGAGATTCCAGAGTCTTGAGAAGCTCGCCCGGCGCCCCGCCCTTCACGGTGAAGCGCGCGGTGCGCAGATTCCCGCCCAAGGTCGGCTCTCTCTCCACCAGGTGCACGGCGTGCCCCAGGTCGGCCAGGCGAACCGCCGCCCCGAGTCCCGAGGCCCCGCCCCCCACGACGAGGGCGGTGCGCTCGACCGTCTCGCGCACCACCGGCGCGAAGCCGCCGTACCAGGCATCCTTCACCGCCTGAGCCAGGAGGTCGCGGGCCCCGGCCTCGCCGGCACCC
>CAZYJP010000032.1:2351-12945 GCA_964647795.1 uncultured Thermodesulfobacteriota bacterium | reverse complement strand
AGACGCCCGCGACCTCCTCGAGCACGCGATGGACCGGTTGGGCCTCTCGGCGCGGGCATACACCCGGGCTCTCAAGGTGGCCCGACCCATCGCGGACCTGGAGGGGGTCGAGGAAGTGACACGGGCCCAGGTGCTGGAGGCACTGCAGTTTCGCCGCGCGAGCGTCGGCCCGCGAGGTGACTGAAGCGCCGAACCTGCGGCGAAATGCTCGCCGCGCCGGGGCTGGCCGGTCCCCCTCGCCTCGGAGGTGGCGGCTCGTGGCTTCCCGCCATTTGTGTCTTCCCGGGGTTCTTGTCATCCCCGGGGGTGGATGGTATGTTCGAGCGCTTTTCAGACCCAGGGCAGATTGCAGGAGAGGAGGGAGCCATGCCGAGGAAGCGCATTCTTCCGACCATCGAGGCTGTCTACGACGAGGACGGGGTTGCCTTCTACTGTGACGGCGAGCCGATAGAGGACATGGAGTTCAGCTGGGAGGATCTCTCGGACCCGGAGCTCGTGACCGAGGTGGCCGAAGAAATCGCCGAGTACATCGATAGCGACGACCTCGAGGACATCGACAACCCGGTCCGGGTGGTGGCGCGGGGGATTCGGCAGTTGAGAAAGTCCAAGCTCGCTCGCAAGGCGGAAGAAGAGGAGAGGGACGAGGAGGAGGACGAAACGGAGGTTGAGGAGGAGTACGAGGAAGAGGACGACGACGAGTAGCGGTTCGAGGGGAGCCTCGGGACCGGCCGCCCCGGCCGTCCTGTCCTTACGGAGGTTTGACGCCGATGCAGATCGCCAAGGGGTTTCGGGAGGAGGAGCTCACGACGGAGCAGATCCGTTATCTGCGAACCCTCTCGCGCACCGTGCGGGGGGACGTGCTCCGGATGATCCGGCTCGCCAACAGCGGGCATCCGGCGGGGAGTCTCTCGTCGGTAGACCTCTACGTGACCTTGCTGGCATCCGCCGCGCTTCGGCCTGCCCAGGCCGACGATCCCCGCCGCGACCGGATCGTCGTGGGCCATGCCCACTCGGCTCCCGCCTTCTACGGGACACTCGGCCGGCTCGATTTCTTCGATCTGGACGATGCAGTAGCCCTCTTTCGCAAAGCCGGCAGCATCTTCGAGGGAAACCTCGACCGCACCGTCCCCGGAGTGGAGTGGACCGGCGGGCAACTCGGGTTGGGCCTCTCTGCGGCATGCGGGTTTGCCCTGGCCGCCCGCCTCAACAACCTCAAGTACAACGTGTTCGTGGCGATGAGCGACGGCGAGCAGCTCAAGGGGCAGGTCGCCGAGGCAAGACGGCTCGCCAAACGATACCGCTTGAACAACATCACGGCCATCGTCGACTTCAACGGCGGCCAAGGGGTTTCGCGGGCGTCGGAGCTTACCCCGCAGCACGTCAAGTTCGAGTACATCGCCGACGGCTGGGACGTGATCGAGATCAGCGGGCACGACCACAACGAGATCTACAAGGCGCTGCGCCGGGGCATCCAGATTCAGAGCGCGCCCGTCCTGGTGCTCGCCCACACCACCGCGGGCAGCGGAGTGTCCTTCATGGAGAGGAACCCCGAGTACCATGAACGGGCCCTGACCGAGGAGGAATACCAGGAGGCGCTCCGGGAGCTTCGCCTGGACGGCGACCTGACAGAGGCTGCGGATTACCGGGATGCCTTCGGGGAGTTCGACCTGGATATCGCCGAGGAGGTGGGAAGGGTGCCCGTGCCCGTCGTCGGCGATCCGGTCACCTACCCTGCCGGCAGCGAGGTGGAGACCTGGAAGGCGTTCGGGGAGGCGCTCCGGGACGTGGGAGAGAGAAACCGGGGGGACGGCGCCTGCCCGATCGCGGTGGTCGACACCTCCCTGCCGGGCACCGTGGGGACCGACGGGTTCGCCAGAGAGAATCGGGAGAACTATTTCTCCTTCGGGGTCCAGGACCAAGCGGCCGCGACCGCCTCCGGGGCGATGAGCCTCGAGGACATCGTCACGGTGTGCGTCGGCAAGGGCGTCTTCGGGCTCGACGGCGCCTACAACCAGCTCCGCCTCAATGACCTGAACCGAACCCATGTCAAGGTGGTCCTGACCCACCTTGGGCTGGACGCCGGGGAGGAGGGCAAGGCGCTCCAGTGCATCGATTACCTGAGCCTCCTCGACAGCCTGTTCGGTTTCCGCGCGGTCTTCCCGGCCGACGCCAACCACGCCGACCGTGCGTTCCGCTACATCCTGGGGCAGCCCGGCAACTGGGCCCTGGGACTGGGGGGCAAGGCGACACCGATCATCACCGATGCGGAGGGAAAGCCGTTCTTTGGAGGCGAGTACGAGTTCCGTTTCGGCGCGGTGGATCTGGTGAGGCCCGGGGATCACGGGGTGATCCTGGTCACGGGCCAGATGCTGTCCCACACGCTGCAGGCCTGGGAGGCCCTGCTCGCCCGCGGGATGGAGCCCTCGGTGCTCCATGTGTCCTCCCCAAAGACCCTGGACGGCTCGGAGGACCCGGTGCTGCTCCAGTGCCTGCGGAAAGGGCGCGTGATCACCTACGAGGACCACAACGTCCACACGGGGCTCGGCTCGCGAGTGGCGAACTACATCGCGGCTCGGGGCATCTCCTGCCGCCTGCTGAAGATGGGCGTGGAGCGCTACGGGGTCTCGGGCTCCCCCGCGGAGGTTCGGCGCCGGCTGGGGCTCGACCCCGAGGCTCTGGTGGCGAAGGCCCTGAAGTTCCTCAAACGGTGATCGGTTGACGGTAGGGCTCGAAGGCCATCCCCGGGTGCCGGGCCGGGCAGAGTGCGAGCGGCTTCTCGATCTCTACGGCGTTCCCCCTCACATCCGCCGACACAGCGAGCAAGTGGCGCGGGTCGCCCTGCACCTGTCCCGGGCCCTCCGGAGCCAGGGCGCCGATCTCGACCTGGGATTGCTGGAGGCGGCAGCGCTGCTCCACGACATCTCGAAGGCGGCGTGCCTCGCCAGCCATCGGGACCACGCTCGGGAGGGCGGCGAGGTGCTGCGACGGGAGGGTTATGGGTCCGTAGCGGCCCTGCTGGAGCGGCACGTGGAGCTCGGTGCGTGGGATCCGGAAGGGCCGGTCACGGAGGCCGAGGTTCTCAACTACAGCGACAAACGGGTTCGCCACGACGAGGTGGTGACTCTTGCCGAGCGCTTCGAGGACCTGGTGATTCGCTACGGGGGTAGACACCCGGAAGCCGAAGCACGGATCCGCTGCAACTGGGATGTCACCCGTGCGCTGGAGCGAAAGATCTTCGCACGCCTTCCCTTCGGCCTCGGGGAGCTGTGATCGGTGGGCGCCTTGGCGGAGGTCACGGTGGTCGGCGGCGGGCTCGCCGGGTGCGAGGCAGCCTGGCAGCTCGCCCGGCGCGGAGTGGCGGTTCGACTGGTCGAGATGAAGCCCCGGCGCTACGGCCCGGCTCACCGCAGTCCGCTGCTGGCCGAGCTCGTGTGTTCCAATTCCCTGAAGGCCGTGGGCCTGGGGCAGGCCTCCGGGGTTCTCCAGGAAGAGTTGACCCGGCTGGGCTCGCTCCTCATCGAGGCAGCCCTCGCCACCCGCGTGCCGGCAGGCCAGGCCCTGGCCGTCGACCGCGAGGCGTTCAGCTGCACAGTGACGGAGAGCCTGCAGGCCGAGCCTTTAGTGGAACTGGCCCGGGAGGAGGCCACGGAGGTTCCCCAGGGGGGGTCCGCCATTCTGGCCACCGGCCCCTTGACGTCAGAGCCACTGGCGCAGGCCCTTGGCCGTTTGACCGGCTCGGACTCCCTCTATTTCTACGACGCCATGGCCCCCATCGTGGAGGGCGACTCGCTGGATCGGACGGTGGCCTTTGCCGCCTCCCGGTATGGGAAAGGGGGGGACGACTACCTCAACTGCCCTCTGACGCGGGAGGATTTCGACCGTTTCTTTTCCGCCTTGTCGACCGCTCGGACGGTGCCGACCCGAAACTTCGAGGAGGAGCGGGTCTTCCACGCGTGCCAGCCCATCGAGACCCTGGCGGCCAGAGGGCCCAAGACGCTTCTCTTCGGCCCCATGAAGCCCGTGGGCCTCGAGGATCCCCGCACCGGACGCCGCCCCTACGCCGTGGTCCAGTTGCGCCGGGAGGACGCGGCTGGAGAGCGCTGGAATCTGGTGGGGTTTCAGACCAAGCTCGCCTACCCCGAGCAAGAGCGCGTCTTCCGCCTCATCCCCGGGTTGGAGGGCGCCCGGTTCCACCGCCTGGGGAGTTTGCACCGCAACACTTACGTGGATGGACCCCGTCTTCTCGACCGCTACCTGCGGCTTCGCCGGACCCCCTGCCTGCAGCTCGCCGGCCAGCTCACCGGCGTGGAGGGGTACCTCGAGAGCGCGGGCATGGGACTCTGGGCGGGCCTGAACCTGGCCCTCCGGTTACAGGGCCGCACTCCCGACCCCCTCCCGGCAGAGAGCGCCTTGGGGGCGCTGGTGGGTCACGTCACCGCTTCGCCCTCTCGCCCCTTCGAGCCGATGAACATGAATTTCGGCCTCCTTCCCGCCCTCGGGGTCCGGAGCAGGGACAAGAAGGCGGCGAAGGAAGAGAAGGCGCGCCGGGCGCTTGCGGCGCTGGAGGCGTGGCGGAGGCAGTGGGCGGACGCGGTGCCGTGCTGAACGCGCAACCGGCGTGCACGCGGTTTCAGAGGTGCTTCTCGATCGTATCCAGTACCTCGATCCGATCCACCAGGTCATTCAGGAAGTCGAGGCGGTCGGCATCGAGGACGAGAACCGGTGAGAGGTCGTAGGTCCGAAGCCAGCGGTCGTAGAGGCGATGGAGGTCCCGGAGGTAGTCAGGGCCCACCTCCCCTTCGCAGGCTCGTCCCCGGAGGCGGATGCGCTTGCGGATGGTTCGGAGGCTGGTCTTGAGGTAGATCAGGAGGTCCGGAGGGTCGATGCTGCGCAGGATGGTCGTGTAGAGCCTTCGGTACGCCTCGTAGTCACGCCCCCCGAGGAATCCCCTGCGGTAGAGGTTCTCGGCGAAGACCTCGGCGTCCTCGTAGATGGTGCGGTCCTGGATCACGGTCTGGGCGCACGCTTCGAGCTCCTGGTGAGTGCGGAACTTCAGCGTGAGGAAGTACACCTGGGAGTGGAACGCCCAGCGCCCCATGTCTCTGTAGAAATCCGCCAGATAGGGGTTTTCCTCGTTTCGCTCGTAGAAGGGCCGGATGTGGGGGTACCGGCGGCAGAGAAACTCCACCAGGGTGGATTTCCCGCTGCCCATGTTCCCCGCAATCGCGATGTACTTGACCATGAACGGTTGCGCTCCTGCGCGCCGGGTCCGGGAGAGGAGAGGGCGGCGCCCCTGGGGGCCCGGAGCGTGCACCATCCGGGTGTGGCTGGGAAGAGGTCACGTTAGGCTCGATCCGACGGCGTCCGGTGAGCTGCGATGTGGGGACCGACCGCCCCGACCGCCGGTCCTCCGGGGTGGGGCTCACCGTTCCTGGTCCGCCCGGGCGGTTCACTTCTCCGGGGGGGAGCTCGCCTCGAGCGATGCGCTGATGCGCTTCTTGAGCTCCGTCAGGTCCGAGGACTTGACCACGTAATAGTCCGCGGCGATGCTCTTGAGGTCCCCTTTGTAGGACCCGTAGGCGGAACAGAGGATGACCGGCAGGTCGTAGAAGCGGGTGCGCACCTCCTGGAGAACGTCCAGCCCACTGACATCCACCATCTTGATGTCCAGGACCACGACGTCCGGCTGGAACCGCTCGATCTCGGCCGAGAGGTCCTTGCCCGTCGCCAGAGCCAGGACCGAGTGGCCCTCGTCCTCCAGCTCGAGGGTGTAGAGGGTTCGGATGTGCTCTTCATCGTCCACGATCAGGATTCGCGCCACGGGTTCCTCCTTTCGGCTCGGAACACACTCCGGGAACGCTCGTCGGGCGCTCGGGAGACGGATAAACCCGGATTCGTCCCTTCCGCGACCTGCGGAGCTCTCGTTGCCCTACTAACCACCCCAGCGCTCCAGAAGATACGGTTTGGCCTCCTCGAAAGCCTGGCACTGCTCCTCGACATACTCCTCCGCCTGGGATGGGGCCATCCCCTCGGTGGCGCGTACGAAGGACAGGGTGCGGCCGAAGTACAGGGGCGCCAGAGCATCGACGAGTTGCTCCCTGGGAAGCAGCCTGTCGCGGCAGGCGACGGCCACGTCGAAGAGCACCTGCGCCCACAGCGCGGCGGGGAACTCGAAATGCCCCAGGTCCATCTCGAGGACCTCCCGAAGCTTCCCGTGCGTCACGGGCGCCAAAGCCTCCTTCCAGGCCTCTGCGTAAATCCTCTTGCCTTCGTGGAGATTGGTGTAGAGGGCCTCCAGGTCCACGCTCACCGGGGGCGGCATCTCGGTCTCGCCGAGGCCGAAGCCGAAGATCGCCGTGGGGCGACTCCAGCGAACCCCCGACCAGAACGGGGCGAGAGCCTCCATGAGGTGGAACATCGTTCCCACCACCTGGCGGAACATGGGACCGAGCTCGGAGGCGGGGTCCTTGGGCCGGTGCACCTTCGGGCGCCCGAGAAATGCTTGGGTGATCGGCTGGCGATGGTAGATGGCGAGGGTGCTCATCCAGACGTCGATGCCGAAGTGGGCGACGTCGTCGTTCCACGTGGCGTGCTCGAGGTAGGTGCGGGCCAGTTCCCCCGAGAAACCGAAGTCTCCGCCGATGGGTTGCCGCACCCTGCGCCCGTAAAGGCTGCGGGTGAGCGGGTACGCGATGTTGTTGGTGATCGTCCCGTCATACTTGTGGCGGAGGTACAATGGGGCGACGAAGCCGAAATCGTCCAGGAGGGGCTCTCCGAGGTGTTTGATCCACTTGGGGGTGATGCTCTTGAGGTCCGCGTCCACCACCACGACGGCCCTGGCCTCCAGGTCGCGCACCAGGCGGAAGAGGTTCTTGAAGTTATTGCCCTTTCCCGTAATCCCGGGGGCCGTGGACACGTACAGTCGGGGCACGGCGCACGGGGCGGCGAAAAAGGCCTCCTTGGTCCCGTCAACGCTGGCGTTGTCGCAGTTGACGATGACGGCCTTCCGGCCTTTGAAGAATTGGGTGAGCCCCAACGAGGCCTGTTCGGTAGGGAAAGCGATGGCGTCCGCCTCATTGCGCGAAGGGATGCCGACCACGATCTCTGCGGATGCCACGGCCTCGGGGTTGTCGATGAGCCACTCCGGCATGGGCGTTCCTCAGCGGGACCGGGAGGAGAGATGGTACACGAGGTTGTCGAACTCGGTGGTGAGGTCGACCTTCTTCACCTTGACGCCTTCCGGGACTTGAAGCTGGGTTGGGGCGAAGTTGAGGATGCCCTTGATGCCGGAGGCCACGACACGGTCCGCGGCCGCCTGGGCCGCCTCCGCCGTGGTGGTGATGATGGCCACCTCGATCTTCTTCTCGGCGGCCACCTGGGGCAGGGCGTCCAGGGAATGGACGCGGACCCCGCCGGGGAGGACGGTTCCAATCTTGACCGGGTCCACGTCGAAGGCCGCCACGAAATTATACCCATGCTCGGAAAAGTTCCGGTAGCTGAGCAGCGCCCGGCCGAGGTTGCCCACGCCCACCAGCGCCACGTTTCGCCTGTGGTTGAGGCCGAGAACCTTCCGGATGTCGAAGTGGAGCTCCTTGACGTAGTAACCCACGCCCCGGATGCCGAACTCCCCGAAGTACGTGAGGTCCTTTCGAATCTGGGCTGCGTTGACCCCGCAAATGTCTGCGAGCTCCGCGCTGGATATGACCTCCACGCCCCTCTTCTCCAGTTCCTTGAGAACCCGTATGTAGATCGACAGCCGCTTGATCGTCGCCTCGGGGACCTTGGGGTGCTTGGGCATGGCAAAGGCCTCCTTCAGGCTGGAAAAACCGCTTGTTCTATTGATGCACAACCAAACGCGGTTGTCAAACCTGCAGAGGTGCCAGAATTCACCGTCCGTCCGAAGTGGGGAGTCGGGAACCCCGGCGCCCCGCCGCGCAATCTGCGGTCTTGCGGGTCGCCTTCGGTGGGGATTCGGCTCGAGGAGCGGCGCTGGCCTCGAGAGGCTCTGGCGTTCCCGGCGTTGCGGTACGCGCCATACGAAGGGGGTTGCCGGCGCCGCTCCGGAAAGCGGGGTGGATTCTCGGGCCCCTGAAAGGCTGCTGCGGCGGTCCCGGGCCCTCCACCGCCCTGGAGAGGGGAAGTCGGGTCCGGCCCTGGAAGTCCCGGAAGCCTCGGCCGGGTCCCAAGGAGAAAGTTGCCGCGCTTCGCGAGCGTCTTGCCCGTGTCGGGGAGCGAGTGTTATCCTTCGCTGTTCCCAGACAATCAGAGCCCTCCGGGCCGCATCGAGGAGAAGTCATGAAGGACGACATCCACCCGAAGTACGCGAAGGCGGTCGTGACCTGCACCTGCGGGAACACCTTCGAGACCCGGTCGACGAAGGCCGACATCAAGACCGAGATCTGTGCAGAGTGCCACCCCTTTTACACCGGCAAGGAAAAGATGCTCGACACGGCCGGCCGGGTCGACCGCTTCCTGCGCAAGTACGGAAAGCAGCAGTAGGGTACGATGGGCCCTTCGGCCCGGATACTGAGCCATACGCCGGATCCGGAGCGCACCGTGGCCCTGGCGGCCAGGCTGTGCTATTCCGCTCGCGCCGTGGGGGATTTGGAGCGGGATCTCTCGGGAGAGGAGGTGGGGGCACTCCTGTCCAAACTGCGTGCCATGGGTCACCTGTCTGCGCTGGAGCACGCCCATTTCGTGTTCGGGGTCGAGGGGATCAGCCGGGCGTGCTCGCACCAGTTGGTCCGCCACCGCTTGGCCTCCTATTCCCAACAGAGTCAACGGTACGTGAGACTGCGCGATACCCAGGCCGTGGTGCCGCCGGCCGTGGCCGAGCACCCGGTCCACGGCCGGCGATTTCGGGAAAGACTCGAGGAGCTCTGGGCGTTCTACGCCAGCATGGTCGACGACGGCGTTCCTCCCGAGGACGCCCGGTACATCCTGCCCAATGCCTGCGAGACCAAGATCGTGGTGTCGATGAACGCCCGCGAACTGCGCCACTTCTTCGGCCTGCGGCTCTGCCGGCGCGCCCAGTGGGAGATCCGCGACCTCGCCCTCGTCATGCTGCGGGCAGTCTTTCCCCTTGCCCCCGGGCTCTTCCAGGGGGCAGGGCCCGGCTGCATTTCTGGGCGGTGTCCGGAAGGCGCCTACTCTTGCGGCCAGCCCGAAGCGGTCCGTCAGGAGATCCCCGCGACCTCGGCGCCGTGACCGGGCATCCCAGGTAGACACCCTTTGGATCTACTCTCCAAGCTCTCCCAAGTGGAGGACCGCTTCGAGAAGCTCAACCGCGAGCTCTCGGACCCGGGTGTGCTCACCGACCAGGATTCGTACCGCCGCCTGACTCGGGAACACGCCGAGCTCCAGGAGCTCGTAAGGGAAGTCCGAGCCTACCGGGGGCTCCTGGCGCGGGTGGAGGGGGCCCGGGGCCTGCTCTCCGACCCCGAGCTGCGGGAGATGGCCCGGGAGGACCTGGCGGAGGCCGAGGCCCTGTTCCAGCGGTCCGAAGCCCGACTGAAGGCCCTGCTGCTGCCCAGGGATCCCCTGGACGAGAAGAGCGTGATCCTAGAGATTCGGGCGGGGACCGGCGGGGAGGAGGCGGCGCTGTTTGCCGCGGAGCTCTTCCGCATGTACTGCCGGTACGCCGAGGTGCGGGGGTGGAAGGTGGAGGAGCTGAGCGCCAGCCCGACCGGGATCGGAGGTCTCAAGGAGGTCGTGGCCCTCATCCGCGGCCACCGGGTATACAGCCGCCTCAAGTACGAGAGCGGGGCCCACCGGGTGCAGCGGGTGCCGGCCACGGAGTCGTCGGGGCGCATCCATACCTCGGCGGTGACGGTGGCGGTGCTGCCCGAGGCCGACGAGGTGGACGTCGAGGTACGGCCGGAAGACCTCAAGATGGACGTGTTCCGGGCCGGGGGTGCCGGCGGCCAGCACGTGAACAAGACCGAGTCGGCCGTTCGCTTGACCCACCTTCCCAGCGGGATCGTGGTGAGCTGCCAGGACGAGAAGTCCCAGCACAAGAACCGGGCGAGGGCCATGCAGATCCTGCGGGCGCGCTTGTTCGAGGCGGCCCAGCAGGAAGCGGACCGGGAGCGCAGCGACGAGCGCCGCTCCCTCGTGGGGAGCGGCGACCGAAGCGAACGCATCCGCACCTACAACTTCCCCCAGAACCGGGTGACCGACCACCGGGTCAACCTGACGCTTCACCGCCTCGAGGAGATTCTGGAGGGAGATCTGGAGCCCATGCTGGAGGCCCTCGGCGCCGAGGCCCAAGCCGAGGCGCTCTCCCGCGGCGAGGGTTGAGGGTGGAGCACTCGCCCCTGGAACTGGTTCGGCGCACCGCGGAGTACCTGGGGCGCAGGGGCGTCGCCAACCCGCGGCTCGACGCCGAAGTTCTGCTGGCCCACGTGCTCGGGGTGCGACGCATCCAACTCTACATCCAGTACGACAAGCCCCTGGCCCCTCCGGAGGTGGATGCCTACCGGGAGGCCGTGCGCCGGCGGGGTCGACGGGAGCCCGTGGCCCACATCACGGGCTCCCGGGAGTTCTGGTCGCTGGCCTTCGAGGTGGACGCACGGGTCTTGATCCCCCGACCCGA
>CAZYJP010000032.1:0-2341 GCA_964647795.1 uncultured Thermodesulfobacteriota bacterium | reverse complement strand
TACATTCTTCCCTACACGACGCTCTTCCTTATCCCCCGACCCGAGACCGAGGTGCTCGTGGAGAGTGCCCTGGCCCGGATGGGCGACTTCGGGCGTTTCGCCGACCTGGGTACGGGTTCCGGGGCCCTGGCCGTGGCCCTCCTCCGGGAGAGGCCGCGGTGGACTGCCGTGGGCGTAGACCTCTCGTCCGGCGCCCTCGAGGTTGCGGGGCTCAACGCCGTGCGGCACGACCTCGGGGGGAGGCTGGAGTTGCGCCGGGGGGACCTCTTCGACGCGCTCACGGGGGAGATCTTCGCGGCGTTGGTCTCGAACCCCCCGTACGTCCCCTCCGAGGAGATCGGCCAACTGGAACCCGAGGTCGCGGTCTTCGACCCCCGGCTCGCGCTGGACGGAGGGCTCGACGGTTTCGACGTCATCCGGCGCATCGTGGCGCAAGCCCCCGACCATCTGGCGCCGGGGGGGTTCCTTGCCCTGGAGTTCGGAGCCGGGCAGGAGGGCGGCGTGGCTCGGCTGTTCGAGTAGGCGCGGGCCTATGGGGAAGTGAACTTCGTTCCCGACTCGGCCGGCCGCGCGCGGGTGGCCGTGGCGGTCCGGGCCGGGTGAGGAGTCGCAGCGAGGAGGTTCATGGACGCCCTCGTCATTGAAGGCGGAAGCCCTCTCAACGGAGTAGTGGGGGTCAGCCCGGCGAAGAACGCGGTCCTGCCCCTGATGGCCGCGGCCCTGCTCTCCCCCGGGGTGAGCCGGCTGCACCGAGCCCCGGCGCTTGCCGATGTGCGCACCCTGGGGCGGCTCCTCGGCCACCTGGGGGCGCGGGTGGAGAGCGGGGACGGGGATCTGCGTGTGAATGCCTCGGACCTGCCGGGCCGGGAGGCCCCGTACGACCTGGTCAAGACGATGCGTGCCTCGGTGCTCGTGCTGGGGCCCCTGGTGGCACGCTTCGGCAGGGCTCGGGTGAGTCTCCCGGGAGGCTGCGCCATCGGTGCTCGGCCCATCAACCTGCACCTCAAGGGGTTGGAGGCACTGGGGGCTAGGGTGCGCCTGGAACACGGGTACGTGGAGGTGGAGGCGGATCGTCTGGAGGGGGGCCGGGTGGTGCTCGACCTCCCAACGGTCACCGGCACCGAGAATCTCGCCATGGCGGCGTCCCTGGCCCGGGGCAGGACCGTCATCGAGAATGCCGCACGGGAGCCAGAAGTCGTGGACCTCCTGGAGTGTCTGGCCAAGATGGGAGCCCGCATTCGGGGAGCCGGATCGGCGGTGATCGAGATCGAGGGCGTGGAGGAGCTCGCCCCTTTCGATCATCAACCCATTCCGGACCGCATCGAGGCCGGCACGATCCTCACGGCTGTGGCCCTCTGCGGAGGGGAGGTCATGGTCCAGGGGGCACGGATCGACCACCTGGATGCCGTGGTGGTCAAACTGCGGGAGACGGGGGCCGAGGTGGAGGCGTGCACCGACGGCTCGGTCGGCGTCCGGGGGCGCCCGCCAGCCCGCGGCGTCGACGTGCGTACCAGCCCCTACCCGGGCTTTCCCACGGACATGCAAGCCCAGTTCATGGCCCTCCTGTCCCGGGGTCGGGGGATGAGCGTGATCACCGAGAAGGTCTTCGAGAACCGGTTCATGCATGTTCCCGAGCTGAACCGAATGGGCGCAGACATCGCAGCCGAGGGTGCCAGCGCCGTGGTGAGGGGGGTGACGCGGCTCTCGGGAGCCCGGGTCATGGCCACCGACTTGAGGGCCAGCGCCGCCCTCGTGCTGGCCGGTCTGGTGGCAGAGGGCACGACGGTGGTTTCCCGGGTGTACCACCTGGACCGAGGCTACGAGGCTCTGGAGAGAAAGCTCTCGGGTCTCGGCGCCTGCATCCGGCGCATCAAGGAGTGAGCCGCACGCCAACCGACAACGGCCACTGACCACTGACCACGGAACATCCCGATGCCCCAGACCTTGACTCTCGCCCTTCCCAAAGGCAGGATCTTGCGAGATACCCTCGCCCTCCTGGAGAGCTGCGGGGTTTCGTGCGCCCACGTGCTGGACGATTCCCGGCGCCTCGTCTTCGATGTGCCCGGTTTCCGCTTCCTGGTGGTGCGGAGCCAGGATGTCGCTACCTACGTGGAGCATGGGGCCGCCGACCTGGGCGTGGTGGGCAAGGACGTGCTCCTGGAGCAGGAGCCCGAAGTCTACGAACCCTTGGACCTCGGGTTCGGTTACTGCCGGCTGGTCGTCGCCGAGCCCGCGGGGGCCGGCGCTCGCGGGGGCGGGGCGTGGTCGCGGGGGCGGGTGGCGACCAAGTATCCCCGTCTGGCAGAGGCCCACTTCCGCGCCAAGGGGATTCAGGTGGAGA
>CAZYJP010000031.1:0-13098 GCA_964647795.1 uncultured Thermodesulfobacteriota bacterium | reverse complement strand
GGACACCCCCGAGAACCGGGTCAAGGTGCGGGCCTTTCTAGACCGGGCATACGAGAAGATCGACAACGGTACCTTCCGGTATGCCGAGGCCTTCCCCAACGCGTCGGAGGCGGAGAAAGAGCTCTTCTCCCGGTTGGAGGGCCGGGACCACCGACCCCCCGCCGGAGGGATCCTCTTCGGGGAGTATGTTGCCAAGTGGATGACGGAGACCCTCGCCAAGGAACCCTCGGAGACGAAGAAGAGAGATTTCACCTCGGCCCTCCGGACCCACGTGCTCCCCCACTTCCAGGACCGGACCTTCGAGGAGATCAGCGGCGTCACGCTGGTCAACTTCGTCAAGGAACTCCGTGCGGCCACCGGGAGGACCGGTCAACCCCTGTCCGCCAGCCGGATCCGCAACATCCTTCTCCCCCTTCGCGCGGTCTGGGAGGACGCCTGCGAGGAGCACAACTGGGACCTCCGCAATCCCTTCGACTACCTCAAGAGGAAGAACCGCGGCGGGCGGGTGCTCCCGAAGCGGCGGAAGAACCCCCCGGAGGTGTTCCGGTTCACGGACTGGCTCAAGGTGGTGAACGCCATGGACCCTCACTTCCGCCCGGTGGCCGAGCTCATGGTGCTCACCGGCATGATCGCGTCAGAGTTGGCTGGGCTGCGCCGCCAGGACATCCAGGAACACGTGATCCACGTCCGGAACTCGGTGGTGCTCGGCGTGGAAAAATCCGAGCTCAAGACCGCGTACCGTGTCCGAAACATCCCCATCACCCAGGCCATCCAAAAGCGCCTGAACCTCCTGCTGGAGCGAGAGCCAGGCGAGTATCTCGTGAGACTCCCGAACGGGAAGCCCTTCGACGCCTGCCGGTTCTGGAGAACCGCCTGGAAGAAGGCGCTGCGGGATGCCGGCCTGCCCCATCGACGGCCCTATGCCACCCGCCACAGCTTTGCGTCTTGGAGCCTCATCCTCGGGATGAGCCCCACGAGACTCGTCTCCCTGATGGGCCACGGCTCCAAGCAGATGGTGTATGAGGTGTACGCGAAGTACGTCGAGGGGATCGAGGAGGACACCGCCCCGATCCGCGACTACCTCGGACCCGACTTCAAGTGAGAGGGGAAACGGGTAAAACTCTCTGGAGTCCCCGAGGTGCTGTTCCTTTGAGATTCCAGATAGTTATACAACAATCAAACAGATATCGCTTCTGGTAAAAAACGATGGTTTCCCCAGGAATCTCAGGAAGTTAAACGCACGACAGGCTCTTGCACCGCCTTCCTCCACCCCAAAAGTTAGGCGGAACTTAGGCGGAACTCAAGAGCCTGATCGTGTAACCCCTTGCGGGGACTAGGTTTTTTTGGAGCGGGAAACGGGATTCGAACCCGCGACTTCGACCTTGGCAAGGTCGCACTCTACCACTGAGTTATTCCCGCCCGGATGTGGGGACGGAATTATGCACAGCCGGGCGGGGGGTGTCAACCCCCGCCTCAGCCCCCGCCTCGCCCCCCTGCCGGCGGTAGACGTCGAGCACCTTCTTCACATAGGCCTGGGTTTCCCGGTATGGCGGGACTCCCCCGTGGCGCTGCACCGCCCCCGGGCCCGCGTTGTATGCGGCCAGGGCGAGCTCGATGTCTCCGCCGAACCGCTGCAGCATGGAAGCGAGGTAGCTCACCCCGCCCTGGATGTTCTCCCGGGCCCGAAACGGGTTCCCCACCCCCAGTTCCTCTGCCGTACCCGGCATGAGCTGCATGAGACCCTGCGCCCCCTTGGGAGACACGGCCCGGGGGTTTTCCCCCGACTCGACGTAGATGACGGCCCGCACCAGGCGCGGGTCGAGCCCGTGGCGGCGGGCCTCGCGCTCGGCCACATCCCGCCACGGCAGGACGGGAGGCGTGTCTCGGATGACCACCGAGTACTCGGGAGCGGTGGGGGTGTCGGTGAAGGAGACCGAGCCGTCCGGCCGCCGGGCCGAGTAGATGTCGGCAACCACGGGTCCCGCGGCAGCGAGGGCGAGGGCCACGACCGTCGCTGAGCAAAGGCTACCGATGATCGCTCTCATCGTTGCCCCTCTTGTCCTTCACCCACAGGCTTCCCGGTCGACTCTTTACGTATTTCTTGAGCTGGGCGGCGATGTCAGCGACCTCGCCGGGATGGCCGAACTCGCGGGTCTCGTTGGTGACGATGGCGACCGAAAGGGTCATGAGCGGAAAGGTGGCGTGGCGACCCTTCCGATCCTCGGCCACGATGTGGCCCCGGCGGCGCTCCTCGGCGTCGTAATAATAGGGAATGACGCGATCGAAGTGGTCGATCACAGCCTCTGCCACGGCCACCGCCCGGGACGGGGTCGTCACCACCACGAAATCGTCGCCACCGATGTGCCCCACGAAATCGTCGGAGTTTCCCGCATCCTGGACGGCTTCGAGGATGATGTCGGCCGTCTGGCGGATCACGCTGTCGCCCCGGGTGAACCCGTAGCGGTCGTTGAAGGACTTGAAATGGTCCAGATCGAGGTAGAGAACCGCCAGGGGAACCCGCTGCCGGATCCGCTCCACGAGGGTCTGCTCCACGCTCAGGCTGCCGGGCAGCCCCGTGGTACTCGACGCGTTCACCCCGGTCCGAGTGCGCTGAAGGAGGCGGTCGATCCGCGCTCCCAGCTCCGTAATGCTGAAGGGCTTGGTCACGTAATCGTCGGCACCCATCTGGAGGGCCCGCACCTTGTCCTCGTCGCACTTCCGGGCGGAGAAGACGATGATGGGGATGAGGCTCGTGACCGGGTCCGCCTTGAGGGCCTCGATGACGGCAAAGCCGTCCATGCTCGGCATATTGATGTCCAGCAGGACGAGGTCGGGGTGGAACCGCTCCGCCTTCTCCACGGCTTCCGGGCCGTCGAAGGCGACCACGGGGATCATCCCGATGCTGCTCACCACGTGGCTGCCCAGGAGTACGATGCTCGGGTCGTCGTCGACGACGAGAACGCGCGGGATCCCGCTCCCCGGCTCGACCCCGGCCTCGGAGCACTCCTCCAGCGCGCGACGGAGACAGCCAACATCGACGGGTTCCGGCAGGACCGCGTGCCCGCCCCAAGCACTGGGGACGGCCGGCGCTGCGCCGCAGGTCACCACGAACACGGCGCAGTCTCGGGCCCGGAAGTGATGGCGCAACACCTCGAAAGCCGTGTCGAGGGCCTCCCGCGGCAGACAGTCCCAGACCACCACCGCCCACGGGGGAGAAACCAGAATGGCCTCCAAAAACTCCTCCGGGTCCCCGAACACCAGGATTCCCTCCCGCACCTCCCCCAGCTCCGCCGCCAGCGCGGTAGTACGATCCGGCGGCCCCACCAGGTACAGCACGCCCCTTCCCGGCTTCCCTTCCATCACGCGCTCTCCCTGGGCACTCTGCGCCGATCCCTCGGCAGGCTCACGGTGCACGTGGTCCCGATTCCGAGGCGGCTCTCGAAGTCGATCGTCCCCGAGTGGTCTTCGACGATCAGGTAGGCCTTGGCAAGCCCCAGACCGGCGCCCGAGGTCTTGGACGTGTAGAAGGGATCGAAGATGGCATCGAGGTCCTCCTCGGGAATCCCCACCCCGGTGTCCTCGACCCACACCCGGACCCACCGATCGTCCGGCCGGACGCGAACCGACAGGTCTCCTCCCCTGGGCATGGCCTCCAAGGCATTCTCCAGGATGTCTCCGAAGAGCTCCCGCAGCACCGCCTCGTCCCCGTAAATCGGTGGCAGCTCCCCCGGGGGCTCCCAGAGGATGCGGACCCCGCCCGCCGCCGTCTCCTCCCCGAGAACGTCCAGAATGGCTCTCAGCACCCCGCCCAAATCGACCGGGGTGAAAAGGCCGCAGCCTTGCCGGGAGAAAGCGACGAAAGCCTCGATCTCTCGCACCATGCCTTCGAGCCGTTCGACTTCGGCGACGATGACGTCGAGATAGCGCTCCTGGCGGGTCCCCTTCCCTATCCCGTCCCGAAGCTTGCGCGCGAACCCCCCGATGGAAAGCAGCGGATTTCGGACTTCGTGGGCCACGCCCTCCACCACCCGGCCGAGGCTCGCCAGCTTCTTCGACTCGAAGTAACGCTTCTCGAAGGCCCGCTGGCGGGTGAGGTCCCGCACGGCAAGGATCAAGTGCCGCTTCTCCGGGCGCTCCACGGCCAGCACGCTGGCGGGAAAGGGCCCGACGTCCCCCGCCAGGTGCACCTCTCCCTCGTAGCACTTCCCGGAGGCGGTCTCGCAGCGCACGGTCTCGACCCAGTGGCGGCGCACCTCCTCGGTGACGATGTCCTCGAGGGGCACGCCGACCAGCCCGTCAGGCGGCTGACCGAGGAGCCTCGCCGCCTCCCTGTTCACGGCCCGGATCATCCCCATGTGATCCGCGTGGAGAAGCGCCACGGGCGCTTCGAAGAACAAAGGCTCGCAACCGCCGCCCCGTGCGTCCCCCGGCGGCCCGCAGTCGGCTCTCGCGGCCCGCTGCAGGTCCGCCCTCCGAAGATGTCCCTGAAGGGATCTCACGAGACTTGCCTCTCGAAAGGGCTTGGTCAGGTAATCGTCTGCACCGACGGTGAGCGCCTGGAGAGCCGTATGCTCCGAGCCGTGTCCCGTGAGCACGACGACCACGGTCTCCGGGCGCATCCCCTTGACGTGCCGAAGCACTTCGAGGCCATGGAGTCCTGGAAGATTGAGGTCGAGAACGACGGCGTCCAGGGGTTCTCCCTCAAAGACGCGCAGTGCCTCCAGACCGTCGAAGGCCTGGAGGCACTCGTACCCGTGCCGCACGAGGACGTCGGTGACCAGGCCGTTGACGACCCGACTGTCCTCCACCACGAGGATCCTGCAACCCATCTGCCCGGTACCCTCCTGCGAAAACCCCTGCGGATCCCGGTCTCGCGGGAGGGGCCTCGGGGAGGCCTCCCCCTCCCCGGATGCCGAACGACTTCGGGAAACCCGGCCCGGTCAGATATCGTCCGTATGGCAACACTTGAACTTCGGCTTGCCCGAACCGCACCCGCAGGGCGCACCGTGGCACTTTGCGAAGGACTGTTTGGAGCCGCAGGGGCAGAGGTCCACCTCGGCATCCGCCACCTGGCAGCCCATCTTCAGGGTGTTTGCATCCTGCTGCTCATGGAACTTCTTGGTCAGATCGGCCATGGGGTCTCCTTTCTTGAGGAGCTACGGGAAAACAGCCTCCAGCCTACCAAACTACTCCTCCCCGGCAAGACCGCGCAGATGCGCCTCGACCTCCGCCGGGTCCTGCGCCGCAGGAGGCTGACTCGTGCGGAAGCCCAGAAACCGTACCCCCGCCCCCTCCGACGCCTTGCGGTCTAGCTCCGAATCGCCCACGTAGACGGCTTCCGTCGCCCGGAACCCGAAGTGTCGGAGCACCTCGAGCAGGAGGTCTGGGTGCGGCTTCGGGCGCGCGACGTCGCGGATGGTCACGACACGGTCCAACAAGTCCAGGATCCCCGCCGCCTGCAAGACGGTCCGGGCGCTGGCCCCGCGGTTGGTGGCGACGGCCGTCCGGCCCCATCGGCGCCACCGGGAGAGAACCTCCCGCCACCCGGGCTCCGGCTCGACCTGCCCCAGGAACGGGCCGAAGTCCGACCTGAGAGCGAATTCCTGGCCCTCTCTTCGCAGCTGTGCCGGGAAGAAGGCCTCGATGACCTGGGGCGTGGAGAGGGTGTGGAGCCGGCCCACGGCTTCGCGATCGCCGGGTGCAACCAGGGGCAGCCCGAAAGCCTGGAAGAGATGGTTGTAGTACGCCAGGTTGGCGTTCTCCGAGCGGATGAGAACCCCGTCGCAGTCCAGGATAAGGAGGCGAACTGCACCATTTCCGCACATGGGGGCAGGATAACCGCAACGGCCCCTGCGCCGCAACCGCCCGGCCCCGGTGCTTGCCCGCCAGGGCAGCACGAGGTCCCGCATTGCACTTCCTCTCTTCTCCCCTCTTCTCATTGCCCGCTCTCCACATGCCCCTTCTTCCCATTTGACACGCCCCCGCATACCTGATATCAAGTGCCACTCCCGGCGTGCCGGGAGAAATTCGCACAGGGAGGAGGTGTTACCCCGTTGGCCAGAGAACGCAGCGAGTACCAGGGTGGGGAGCGTCGCCCTCGCCGGGATTACGACCGGGAGGGGGGAAGCGACCCCCGCCGGGATTTTGAACGGGAAGTTCGTAAGCTCAAGAAAGACTTCCAGAAAAACGTCCTCCCTGCTGTGAAGCGGCACTCGTTTTACGTGAGCAAGAGCGAGATGCGGCGCATCAAGGAGCGAAAGGCGGCCCGACGCCGCCGTAGGCAGCTCCGCAAGTTCGATCGGGACTGATCTCACGGCATCGCCCCTGCGGACTTCGCAGGGGCGATGCCTCCTTGATTCCCTCCTCCGCTTTCCGTTACTGTTTTCTCCCTACTTGATTGTCCTCCTACTCGCGATCACGACGGGCCCATCCTCCATGCCCAAGACCGTCCTGGGAATTCGACTGGGAGCCTCCTCCGCCCTCGGGGTGCACCTCAAGGGGGGGTGGAAGAGCTCCACGGTGACCTGGGTTAGCCAAATCGACCTCCACCCCGGGAACCCGGAGGAGAGGGGTGCAGCCCTCCTGGAGGCTCGCTTCCCACCGGCCGACGCCGTGGTGGCTGCGCTGCCGGCCGACGCGGCATTTTCGCGGATCGTCACCCTGCCGTTCTCCGACCGTGCCCGGATCGCTCAGGCGGCCCCCCTGGAGGCAGAGGAGAGTCTTCCCCTGCCGCTCGAGGAGCTGGTATGCCACGTGCACGTGCTCGAACGGCAGAGCAGGTCCTCGAAGGTGCTCCTGGTTGCCTCACCGACGGCCCGGGAAGCCGCGCTGTTGGGGGAGTTGGGAGCCGCGGGCTACGACCCGCAGATCGTTGACATCGAAGCCCTGGCCCTGGCGACGGTGGCCAGCCGCTCCCTTCCGGCGGGCACGCGCGCGGTGATCCTGGACCTCTCCCCGGACCTGTGTCAGGCCGTGGTCCTCGGCCCTACCGGACCCCAGGGGTTTCACGCGTTCTCGTCCACCTCGGAAGACCCAGGCCTCCCGGACGAAGTAGCCGCGGTCGTCGCCGAGTGGAAGGAGTCCCTGCTGGCGGTAGACCGGGCCTATCTGAGCGGCCCAAGGGCGCGTGCTCAAGACCTCGGAGCGTGGCAGGCGACGATGCAATGCCCCGTGGAGTTGCTTCCCCTCCCCTCCGAGGGCCTCGCGGACCACTCGGGAGGCACCGTGCCCTGGCCGGACTGGGCCGTGCCCCTTGGTCTCGCCCTCCGAGAAGGGGCCGGACGGCAGGGAAGCCAGATCAACTTGCGCCAGGGCCCCTTTTCCTCCACCCAGGGGTCTGGCCCCTGGAAGCGCGTGGCCGCACTGGCTGGAGTCTACCTGTGCGCCCTTCTCTTGCTCTGGGGCGTTGGGGTGTGGAGGGAGTCCGCGTATCGCGAGGCCCAGTACCAGACGCTGCGCACCGACATCCGGGAGGCCTTCCGTCGCACCTTGCCGAGGGTCCAGAACATCGTGAGCGAGGTCGACCAGATGCGCACCGCCGTTCGAGAGCTCGAGGGGCAGGCCCAGGGCCTGGGGAGCCTGGTCGACCGAGAGGCGTCCCCCCTGCGCGTGCTGCGGGAGATCTCTTCGCGCCTCCCGAAGGATCTGGAGGTGGAGTTCCGGGATTTCACGGTGGAGGAGGGGCGGGTGCGCATCGACGGCGTCACCACGAGCTTCGACGCCATCGATCGGATCAAGGCAGATCTTTCCCAGTATCCCCGTTTCGCCTCGGTAGCCGTCAGCGACGCCAAGGCCGGCGTGGAACGCGACAAGGTTCTTTTCAAGCTCACGATCAACCTGGGCCGGGAGGGCTGACCGGTGCGCCTCTCGGATCGGGAGAAGCTCGTGGTCGGGATCGGCGGCGCCTGCCTCGCGGC
The DNA here is from genome assembly GCA_964647795.1 of uncultured Thermodesulfobacteriota bacterium. Classification (GTDB taxonomy): domain Bacteria; phylum Desulfobacterota; class Deferrisomatia; order Deferrisomatales; family JACRMM01; genus JBFLZB01. Next base: position 5,182 of record CAZYJP010000031.1, on the reverse strand, counting down.
CCTCGCGTTCTGGCTGGGCGTCTGGGAACCGACCCAAGCGCACCTGGAGCTCCAGAAGCGCCGCGTGCAGGCGAAGCGGGACGAGTACCGCGAGGTCCAGGAACTGGGGCGCCGCTTCGAGAACCTGCGCACGCGGATCGAGGGCATCGAGGCGCACCTGAGGCGCAGCAGGGACTTTTCGATCCTCTCCTACCTGGAGGGGCTCGCACGGCGCCTGCAGGTCCAGGACCGCATCGTCCAGATGAGACCCCGGCCTGGGGAGGTATCGCGCTATTACCGCGAGAACAGCGTGGAGATCCGAATGGAACGGGTGCGCCTACCGGAGGTGGTGCGCTATCTCTACGAAGTGGAAAACTCCCCCGAGCTTCTGAGGATCAAGCAGATCCAGGTCCGGCCCCGCTTCGACGATTCCGATCTCCTCGACGTGCGCTTCCAGGTCTCCTCCTACGAGCCCCTGGAGACTGGCTGAGGTGCGGCTGCCGCCTTCCGCACGCAACCGGCTCCTGCGCGGCCTGGGTTACGGGGTCTTCACCCTGGGGGTCTTCCTCCTGGCCCTGTGGCGGCTGCTCCCCTACACCGAGCTCTCCCGCAATGTGGAGAACCGATTGCTCTCCCAAGGGGTCGCGATGCGCATCGAGGGGCTGGGTCCAGGCTCCTTCCCAGGGGTTCGAGCCCGCAGGGTGCGGTTGGCCCCGGTCGGCGGCTCCGAGTGGGGGCTGGACTTCCACGATGCACGGATCGGGATCTCTCTGCTCGGTCTTGCCCGGGGGGATACGGACCTGAGCATCGAATCCCTAACGCTTGGGGGCGACGTCCGCGGACGGGTTTCCCTGGCCCCACCCACGAAGGCCTCGCTCACCTGGAGCGGACTCGACCTCTCTCAGCTCCGCCTGCCCGAGGGCCTGTCGGAGCTCCCCCTGTCCGGGAGCGCCTCGGGCCAACTGGACTTCGCTCTGCAGCAGAACGCTCCGATCCAGTCCGGTGGCCGGACCGAGCTGACCTTCCAGGACGTCCGGATCGGCGCTGGCAAGGCCATGGGCTTTCCCGTCCCCGCCGTGTGGCTGGGAAGCGGTCGCGTCCGGTTGACGGCCGACGGGGGAAAGCTGGAGGTGGAGACGGCGGTCTTCGAAGGAGGCGACCTGGGCATCGAGCTCACCGGGAGCGTCCTGATGCGGCCCGATGCCTCCCGCAGCCTGGTGAACGGCATGCTCTCACTGCGGCCCGACGAGCGCGTCTCCCAGGAACTGGGCCTGCTCTTTGCAATCTTCCCGGGCGCCCGAGCCTCGGACGGCCGCTACACTGCGCGAATCCGGGGCACCCTGGGGGCTCCCCGACTGCTGGCTCGCTGATGCCGCCCCCGTTCTCTTGAGGACTCCATGGATGCGTTGAACTTTGCAAAGGGCGACGGGCTGATCCCAGCCGTGGTCCAGGACGCCGAGACCGGCGAGGTACTGATGCTCGCGTACATGAACGACGAGGCCTTCCGGCGGACCCTGGAGACGGGCAAGGCCTGGTTCTACAGCCGCTCTCGGGGACGCTACTGGATGAAGGGAGAGTCTTCCGGGAACGTGCAGCAGGTGCGCGAGGTGCGCGTGGACTGCGACGCGGACGCGGTGGTTCTCAAGGTCCACCAGATCGGCGGAGCCGCGTGTCACACCGGGCACCGCAGCTGTTTCTACCGCCGAGTGGAGGGGGAGAGCTGGATCGTGGAGGGTGCGCCCCTCTTCGACCCAGCGGAGGTCTACAAGGCATGAAGGCGCTCAAGCTGGGCATCCCGAAGGGTAGCCTCGAAGAGGCGACGGTCGAGCTCTTCCGGCGGGCCGGCTGGAAGATTCGCTCCAACTCCCGAAACTACTTCCCTTCTGTGGACGACCCGAACCTTCGGCTCTCCCTGGTGAGAGCCCAGGAAATGAGCCGGTACGTGCACGACGGTGTCCTGGACGCCGGGCTCACGGGTAAGGACTGGATCCTGGAGAACGACTCGCGGGTCGTGGAAGTGTGCGACCTCGTCTACTCGAAGGCCTCCAACCGCCCGGCTCGGTGGGTGCTGGTGGTCCCCGCCGACAGCCCCGTGGTGCGCCCGGAGGATCTGGCGGGCAAGAAGATCTCCACCGAGCTGGTCCGCTTCACGCAGCGCTACTTCGAGGAGCGGGGCATCTCGGTGGACGTGGAGTTCTCCTGGGGCGCGACCGAGGCCAAGGTCGTCGAGGGGCTCTGCGACGCGATCGTGGAGGTGACCGAGACGGGCTCCACCATCAAGGCCCACGGGCTGCGGATCGTGGAGACTCTGTTAGAGACCAATACCAAGTTCATCGCGAACCCGGACGCCTGGGAGGACCCCTGGCGGCGGGAGAAGATCGAACAGCTCGCCCTGCTGCTGCAGGGAGCGCTGAAGGCCGACGGCATGGTGGGCCTGAAGATGAACGTCCCGGGGAACCGCCTGGAGGACGTGATCGACCTTCTCCCGAGCCTCCAGGCCCCGACGATCGCCCACCTCCACCGCTCCGACTGGCTCAGCCTCGAGGCTGTGGTGGGGGAGGCGGTCGTGCGCGAGCTCATCCCGCGCCTCCTGAAGACCGGAGCCACGGGGATCATCGAGTACCCTTTGAACAAGATCTTGTGAACGGGACAGGCCGGGTTTCAGTCCTGGCCCGAGTTAGCCGAATAGTACGACGGCGCCTCTTCCGGGAATGCCCGGTGCGCCGCCCAACCAGCGGGGGAGAAAGCGACCGGAGTCAGAACGATGGATCACCGAGAAGGGGCACAGGGACCGGCCCACAACCCGTCCGTCTATTCCATCAAAGAGGCGAGTGAGCTCACCGATATCCCCCCCCACACGCTCCGGCTCTGGGAGCGGAAGATTCCGGGATTCCTGCGGCCCGTTCGGACCCAGGGCGGGCAGCGTCGCTACACCGCCGACTGCCTGGAGAAGATCCGAATGCTCGACTTCTACGTGAACTCCAAGGGCATGAGCCTGGTGGGCGCGCGCCGCATGATCGAGGAGGGACACGACCTCAAGGACTCCCCGGACCAGGAGCTCCGGGAGAAGATCCTCTCGGACAAGAGGGTCCGGCAGGCCGTGGACTCCGTCGTGGAGCTCATCCGCAAACGGATCCTGGAAGAGTTCTGACGCGGAGAGGGGAGACCGGGAGACCGGCTCCCCCCGAGGCACTCTCCGGCTAAAGGATCTGACTCAGGAAGAGTTGGGTTCGCTCGTGCCGGGGGCTCTCGAAGAACTCCCGGGGGGTGTTCTCCTCCACGATCTCCCCCTCGTCCATGAAGAGCACCCGGTGGGCCACGCTCTTGGCGAAGCCCATCTCGTGGGTCACCACCAGCATGGTCATGCCCTCCTCGGCCAGGCTGATCATCACATCCAAGACCTCCTTCACCATCTCCGGGTCGAGGGCCGAGGTCGGCTCGTCGAAGAGCATGACCTTCGGCTTCATGCACAGGCTCCGTGCCTCATCGGCGCAGGGCTGCTGGCGGTACCGGCATGGCTCGAGGGGGTGCACCGGCTGGGATTCCACCTCTCCCCCAGGGCGTGGGCGTGCATCCTCTACCTGGGAGGCTTCGGGACCGCCGCCGGGTTCCTCTGGTACTACCAGGGCGTGCGCGCCCTCGGACCGTCGCGTGCGGGCGCGTTCATCAATCTCGTGCCGGTGAGCGGCGTGCTCCTCGCCTTCCTGCTCCTGCAGGAACCCCTGGACGCCTCCCTCTGGGTGGGGGCGATTCTCGTCGGCGGCGGCGTGTACCTGACGAACCGGTCATGGAAGGGGGGAAAGGGGGGGGAAGGGCCTCAGCGAAGCTCGCGCCCCCGATGGAAGGCCCCAAGGTTGAGGGCGAGGTGCTCCGCCCTCACGCTCTCGCCGACCGCTTGCTCCCAGGCCTTGACGGGGAGGTCGAGAGCCGTGGACATGGCACCCAGGACGACGATGTTCGCAGACCGGGAGTCCCCCAGGGTGCGGGCTTCGGCCAGGGCGTCCACGTACACCAGGGAGGGGAAGACCCGGGCCAACCGCTCCTCGGCGTCCGCCGGGTAGACGGCCTGCCCCGAGGAGACCGTGGTGGGCACGATCATCTGGGAGGAGACCACCGCGAGGCCGTCCGGGGCCAGGAGCTGGTGGTAGCGCAGAGCCTCGATCCGCTCCAGGGAGCCCAGGACCCGCGCCGTGCCCTGCTCCACGAGCGGGCTCCAGACCCGGGGGCCGTAGCGGACCTGGGCGATGACCGACCCGCCCCGCTGGGCCATGCCGTGCACCTCGTTGGTCTTGACCTCGAAACCTGCCAGGATCGCGGCCCGAGCGGTGATCTCGCTCGCGAGGAGTACCCCCTGACCTCCGACCCCCACCAAGACTACGCCGGTGATCCTCGTTTCAGTCATGGCCGGCCTCCCCGGTCCGCACCGCACCCGGGCCGCAGACCTGCTCGCACATGCCGCACCCGAGACACAGGAGCTCGTTGATCCGCACCGACTCCTCGTCGCTCTCGATGCCCGGGCACCCCAGCTTGACACAGTTGCCGCACTGGACGCACGTCTTGGCGTCGATGGTCCGCGCCGGGCCGAGACGGCTTCGGGTGTGGAGGGGGCACGGGGCGCGCGAGACCACGAGTGACGGCTCCGAGGCCTCCACCTCGGCCTTGAGGGCTTTCGCGGTAGCCTTGAGGTCGTACGGGTCCACGGTCACGACCCGGCGGATGCCGCAGGCCCGGCCGAGGGCCTCGATGGAGGCCTCCCCCGTGGCCTCGCCCATCAGGGTGCGGCCGGTGCCGGGGTGGTCCTGGTGCCCGGTCATGGCCGTCGTCCGGTTGTCCACCACGATGATAGTGGAAGACCCACGGTTGTAGGCGATGTCGAGGAGCCCCGTGATCCCGGAGTGGAAGAAGGTGGAGTCCCCCACGATCCCGACCACCTTGCGGGGCTCGCCCGCCTTGTCCATGCCGTGGGCCATGGTGACGCCGGCGCCCATGCACAGGATCGTGTCCGTCCGGCTCAGGGGGGGGAAGACCCCCAGGCTGTAGCACCCGATGTCGCCGGTGACCACGACGTCGAGCTTGCCCAGACCGTGGAAGACGCCCCTGTGGGGGCACCCGGGGCAGAGCACGGGAGGCCGCCCCGGCAGGTCGCCGGCCTCGGGGGCCAGGGGGACGGCTTCCGTCGCCGGGTCGCGGCCCTCCAGGCGGG
>CAZYJP010000030.1:5649-13215 GCA_964647795.1 uncultured Thermodesulfobacteriota bacterium | reverse complement strand
TGATATCCTCCGCTATCTTGGTCGGGCTGGCGGTGGTCACCGACGAGTAGCCGCTGGCCAGGACCAGCAGGGCCATGATGACCAGGGCCACCCCTAGGGCGATCCGCGCCAGCCGGACCGAACCCTCCCCGTCCAGCGTCACCCGGGCACCCACTCCAAGGATCGGCAGCTCCACGGCCTTTCGCCGCGTGAGCTTCCAGTAGTCCCCGTAGGTCGGCCCCGGGAGGGCGGGGACCCGGATTTCGGTGAGGAGCTCGTCAGGCGCCAAGGCGTTTCTGCCCGGCCCGAGGAAGAGCTCCTCCACCGGGATCACGCGAACGCCCTTCGTCCCCCGAACGACGCACACCGCATCGTACAGGAGCAGCGGCACCGCGCTGTCGGCCGAGGGGGCCGCGTTGCACAGGTTGCCGCCCACCGTCCCGACGTTTCGCACCTGTCGGGAGCCCACGGAGGAACAGGCCCGGTGAAGCGCCGGAAATCGCGTCCACACAGCCGTCGAGTCCTCGATCTCACCGTGGGTCACGGTGGCGCCGAGGGTCAACCCGCCGCCGTCCTCCCGAAGCCCCTTGAGCTCAGGGATTCGTCCCAGGGCGACCAGGGCCGACGGTGTGAGCTTCTTCGTTTGGAGGCCCACCCACACGTCGGTGGCGCCCGCCACGGGAAGGCGGCCCTCCCCCTCCGCGAGCAGCGCGACGGCCTCCCCCAAGGATTCGGGCCTGAAGTACTGGAATGAAGTCATTCCCGGTTCTCCCCTTCGACCAAAGAACCAACAAGGCTTCGTCTCAGCCCGCCGGGGCATGGGGCGGGCCGGGGGTCTTCCTGGAGAGCACCGCAGGCGGTCTTGGCAACACTCCCACCGGACACGCAAGACCCGCAACCCCCTCGTGACAACGCTCCAGGCGGAGACGACACGACGGGATCCTGCGGCGCCGGAGGAGAGACCCCCGGCTCGCCGCGAAACACGACTCGTTTCCCCAGATCTGCAGTGCTCACGCTAGCGCCTGTCGAAGACGCGCTGGACCCGTCGGTTGCTCCGAGGGAGCGCGGCGTAATCAACCACCTTCACCTCCGCCGACACCAGGATCTGGCTCTTGATCCGGTGCTCGATCTCCGTCTCGATCTTCTCGTCGTCCAGCGGATTTCCCGCCGGGTCGCGCTCCACGCGTACCGACATGAGATCCTTGCCGTAACGCCTCTCCAGAACGATCTCGTACTCGCTCGAGACACCGGGGCTCTCGGAGATGATCTCCTCGAGCTGGCCAGGGTATACGTTCACCGCCCGATAGATGAACATGTCGTCGTCCCGCCCCAGGATCCGGTCGTGACGGGGGTAGATCGACCCGCAGGGGCAGGGCCCGGGAAGGAGCCGGGTCAGATCCCGGGTGCGGTACCGGATGAGGGGGGCTCCCTCCTTGGACAGGGTCGTCACCACCATCTCCCCCACCTCGCCCGCGGGCACCGGCCTCAGCGTCGCCGGGTCCAGCACCTCCAGGAGATACCAGTCAGCCCAATAATGGATGCCCTGCCGGGTCCGGCACTCGATGCCGGCGCCCGGACCATAGAGCTCGGTGAAGCCGGTGAGGTCGTGGATGTGTTCGGCCCCCAGGAGTCCCAGGATGCGCCGGCGCATCCCCTCGCTGCAGCGTTCGGCGCCCTGGATCACCGTGCGGATGCGGATGCGGTCGCGCAGATGGCGCCGAGCCACCTCCTCGGCCAGGAGCAGGGCCATGCTCGGGGTGCAGCACAGCACGTTCGGCTCCAGATCTGCGAGCATCTGGCACTGCAGATCCAGGTTACCGGGCCCCACCGGGATCGCCAGGGCTCCCACGGCCTCGCACGCGGCCTGGAAACCGGACCCGGCCGTCCACAAGCCGTAGCCCACCGCGATCTGGACCGCGTCTCCGGGGCCCACACCGGCCATCTCGAAACACCGGGCGAAGTGGCGGGTCCAATCTTCCAGATCCTTCTTCGTGTAGCACAGGATCTTTCGCTTGCCCGTGGTTCCGGAGGACGAGTGCACCCGCACGAGCCGGTCCCGGGGCACGCAGCGCAGCGGCAGGGGGTAGCCCCCGCGGAGATCCTCAGCCGTGGTGAAGGGAAGCCGCTGGAGGTCATCCAGGGTTCGCACGTCCTCCGGGCGGACCCGAGCCTTCTCGAAGCGCTGACGGTAGAACTCGCTGCCCTCGTAGGCGTGGCGCACCGTCCACCGAAGGCCCCGGAGTTGGAGCTCGCTGAGGGGTTCGGACGGGGCCTGGGCAAGGCGGGGTGCGCTCAGCACGGGGACCGCCGTGGTGGCCCGATAGCCACTTGGAGGGAGGTCACCCGTCACCCCCTGCGCTCGTCGAACACGCGCTTGGACTTCCTCTCGCTGCGCGGCAGTGACCCGTAGTCCACCACCTCCACCTCCGCAGCGACCAGGATTCGGGTCTTGATCCGCTGGGCGATCTCCGCCGCGGACTCCGCCGCTCCCCCGTCAGGGGCAGCCGGGTCCCGCTCCACCCGCACCGTCATGAAGTCCTTCCCGCCGCGCGTCTCGAGGTGAATGCTGAACTCGCTCGAGACCCCAGGCACGTCGGCGAGGAGCTCGTCGATCTGGCCGGGGTAGATGTTCACGGCTCGGAAGATGATCATGTCGTCGTCACGGCCCAACAACCGGTCGTGCCGGGGGAGCACCGACCCGCAGGGACACGGCTCCGCAAGGGCCCGCGTGAGGTCCCGGGTGCGGTACCGCAAGAGGGGCGAACCCTCTTTCGCCAGGGTGGTCACCACCATCTCCCCGATCTCCCCGTCCGCCACCGGTTCCAGGGACTCGGGGTCCAGCAGCTCGAGCAGATAGTAGTCCGCCCAGTAGTGGATCCCCTCGTGCCGGGAGCAGTCGAGCCCCGCGCCGGGCCCGTAGAGCTCGGTCATCCCGGTGATGTCGTAGAGGTGGTCGGCGCCCAGGAGCTCGAGGATGCGCCGGCGCATGGCGTCGCTGCACCGCTCCGAGCCCTGGATCACTGTCTTGACCCGGATCCGGTCCCGGAGCCCCCGCCGCTCCACCACCTCGGCGAGGAGCAGCGCCATGCTGGCCGTGCAACAGATCACGGTCGGCTCCAGGTCCACCAGGAACTGGCACTGCATGTCCAGATTGCCCGGGCCCACGGGAATGGCCATGGCCCCCACGGCCTCACACCCCGCCTGGAAGCTCACCCCTGCGGTCCACAGCCCGTACCCTACCGCGATCTGGACCCTGTCCCCGGGTCCGACCCCGGCCATTTCGTAGCACCGGGCGAAGAAATGGGTCCAGTCCTCTACGTCCTTCCGGGTGTAGCACAGGACCTTCCGTTTGCCCGTGGTCCCCGACGAGGAGTGGATCCGCACCAGCCGCTCATAGGGGACGCAGCGCAGGGGAAAGGGGTAACCCTCCCGCAAATCCTCCGCCGTGGTGAACGGCAGGCGCCGGACGTCGGCGAGTGTCCTCACGTCCTCCGGACCCACCCCGGCGTCCTCGAGCCGGCGGCGATAGAACGGGCTGCCCTCGTACGCGTGGCGCACCGTCCACTGGAGACCCCGGAGCTGGCGGGCCTCCAGGTCGGCCCGGGTTCGAAAGTCGGGCATGAAGGACTGGGGCATCTCGATCTCCCGTTGCGAGTAACGTGTGACGCGTGACGAGTAACGAGTAACGAGGGATCGCCCGTTAGCCTTCCCGCAACCGCTCGGTTTCCGCCCGGTCCACCGCCCAGGCAGCGGTGTCAACGGCCACACCGTACGCAGACCGCGCCTTCTCCGGCGATACCAGCCCGTTTCGCACGTCGGCCAGGACCTTTTCGGCAGGGCGCTCCCGCGGGTCGCCCCACCCCCCTCCTCCGCCGGCCTGCTGAAAGTACAGCGTGCCGGGGGGGACGCCCGCCACCAGGTCCTTCGTGGTGCAGGTGTACCCGGTGCCGTCGGGGTACCGGAGTTTGATGACGTTGAGGGTGCCGTCCCGGCCGCCGGCCGCCCCCAGGGCGGGCTCCACATCGCCGTCGCCGAAGGTGACGAGCTTCACCGCTTCGCCCCCGATCACGAACTCGGTCTCGACGCCCAACCCGCCCCTCCACCGTCCCTCCCCGGCCGAGTCGGTCCAGTACTCGTGCCGGAGGAGCCGGTGGGGGGTCTGCTGCTCGAAGATCTCGTAGTCCTGGTCGAGCACCCCCCCCGACGCGTCGATCATGCCGATGTGGTCGTACCCGTCGCACCCCTGGATCGCCCCCGAGCCCCCCTTGAGCCCCATGAACCCGATGTCCACGAAGGGTTCGCCCCCCTTGCGGGGGTCCTTCCCGGTGGTGAGGCTGCAGAGGAGCTCCCCCCACTCGGCGGTGACCCGATCCGGGATCGCCGGGGCCAGGGCCCGCATGATCGCGTCGGCGTTGTTGGGGCAGAGGTGGTTGCCGTAGGTCGTGGCCGCCGGGTAGGACGCGTTGAGGATCGTGCCCTCCGGGATCGTGATCCGGATCGGCCGTACCATGCCCTCGTTGTGCGGCATGTGGGGGTTCACCATCTGCAGGAAGGTCAGGATGGTGGCCGAGGCGCTGGAGGTGAAGGTGCCGTTGACGAAGCCGGGGGTCTGGGCGTCGGTGCCGGTGTAGTCGAAGTGGATGTCCCCGTCCTCGACGGTCACGGCAACCCGGATCGCGTAGGACGACCCCGGGTTCTTCCCGTCGTAGTATGCCCTCGCCTCTCCGCGGTACACCCCGTCGGGGATGGAGCGGATTTCCTGGCGCATCATCTTCTCGGTGGCGTCGAACAGGTGCTCCACGTGCGCCTCGAACACGTCACGGCCGTACCGCTCGAGGATCTTCAGCACACCGCGCTCCCCCACCACGCAGGAGCCGATCTCGGCGCGCATGTCCTCCTCGACGATGTCGAGGCGGATGTTGGCGAAGATCAGTTCCCAGACGTCCTTGCGAAGCTTGCCCTTCTCGTAGACCTTTACCGGCGGGATCCGCAGCGCCTCCTGCCAGACCTCGGTCGCCTGGGGGTTGTACCCCCCCTGGACGGCGCCCCCGATGTCGGCCTGGTGCCCCTTGCAGGCGGCCCAGGCCACCAGCGTCCCCTCGTGGAAGATGGGCTTGTAGACTGCCACGTCGTTGTTCTGGTTGCCCATGCTGAAGACGTCGTTGTGGAAGATCACGTCCCCGGGGTGCAGATCCTCGCCGTAGTACCCGAGGATGTACTTGCACACCGGCGCCAGGCTGAAGGCCAGGATCGGCAGGTTCTCGGTCTGCTCGAGCATGTTGCCCCGGGCGTCGTAGAGCCCGGTGACGAAGTCCTTGGCCTCGCACAGGATCGGGGACCGGGTGGTCCGGGTCATCGCGATGCTCATCTCCTCCGTGATGCTCTTCAGGCGACGCTGGAGGATGGAGACGAGGACCTTGTCGATGGGGATCTCACGGCTCATGGCAGGACCCTCCGGAGGATCTCCTCCTCGTGTTCCCTCAGGTAGAGGGTGTAGGTCCCGAAGCTGTCCACGATCACGTCGAACTCCGGGGTGACGAAGGTGGTGGTGTTGACCTGCTCGATGATGACCGGCCCCTCGAGTCGGTTCCCGTGCCGGAGTCCCATACCGTCGAAGACGTCCACGTTGGTGAAGTGCTTCTCCCGCGGGAGGTACGCCCGACGCTTCCCCTTGAACGCCCCGGAGGGATCTGCCCCCACCCGGGGCTCCGGGACGAGACTGGGCTTTTCCGTTTCCCCCACGGCCGAGAGCCGCAGGTTGATGAGCTCGACCGGGGTGCCCTTGTCCTCCAGGGAGTATCCGTACAGGGCGTCGTGCTGGGGATGGAACCTCCCGGCGATGGCGTGGGGGTCACAGGCCTCTGCCTCGCCCCAGGAGAGCTCCACCCCGACCTCGTGGTACTGGCGGACGTAGCGCAGGTCGGCAGTGATCTGGAAGGACACCCGGTCCTCCGAGATCCCCTCGGTCCCCAGGAGCTCCAGGCCCTCGCGCCGCATCTCCCGGAGAAGGGAGCGGAAGTGGTCCCGGTCCATCCGGTCCAGCCGGGTCGGGTACGTGCGCACGAAGTCGTGCTTGAGGTCGGAGCGGAGCATGCCGGCCGCGCAGAAGATCGAGGACTCCCGGGGGATGAGGACCACCGGGATCCCGAGCTCCAGGGCGATCCGGCACGCGTGGTTCGGGCCCGCCCCCCCGGCCGTCACCAGGGGAAAGTCCCGGGGGTCGCAGCCGTTCTTGACGGCGATCTCCCGGACCGCGGCGGCCATGGAGACGTTGATCACGTCGTACATGCCCGCGGCCGCCTGGGTGACGTCGAGGCCCAGGGGCTCGGCCACGTGTTCCCGGATGGCCGCTTCGGCGGCCTGCACGTCCAGGCGGATCCGGCCCCCGGCGAAAAAGTCCGGGTCCAGGTACCCGAGCGCGAGGTCCGCATCCGAGCACGTGGGATGCCGTCCCCCTCGGCCGTAACACGCCGGTCCCGGATCGGCGCCGGCGCTCTGGGGGCCCATCCTCAGGAGCCCCCCTTCGTCGATCCACCCGATGGACCCGCCGCCGGCGCCGATGGTCACCACGTTGAGCATCGGCAGGCTGATCCGGAGCCGGTCGATGTCGCCCTCGGTGGTGGTCAGGGGCTTGCCGTCCTTCACCAGGGCCACGTCGAAGCTCGTCCCCCCCATATCGCAGGTGATGCAGTCCCGTTGCCCTTGCCCCGCGGAAAAGGCGAGTCCCGCCACCGGCCCTCCGGCCGGGCCGGAGAGGAGCGTCATGGCGGGTTTGGCGATCGCCGACTCCGGGGAGATGACCCCGCCGTTGGAGGCCATGATGAGGAGCACCCCCCGGTACCGAAGCCCCTCGAGCCGGCGGATGAGGCTCCGCAGGTAGCGCTCGAGCACCGGCCCCACGTAGGCATTGAGCGCCGCGGTGGAGACCCGGTCGTAGAAGCGGATGGAGGGAATGACCTCGGTGGAAACCGAGAGGAACGCGCCCGGCAGCGCTTCCCGGACGAGCTCGGCGGTCCGGGCCTCGTGCGCCGGGTTGGCGAAGGAGTTCATGAAGCAGATGGCGACCGCCTCGACCCCCTCCCGCCGGAAGGTCTCGATCGCGGCAGCCACCGAGCCCTCGTCGAGGGGGGTGAGAACGTCACCCCGGTAGTCGAGACGCTCGTCGACGGGCAGGCGCAGGTAGCGATCTACTACGGGCCGGACGTTCTCGTAGCGGTTGTTGTACTGCTCTTCCCGGATGCCCCGGCGCATCTCCAAGGCATCCCGCACCCCCCTCGTGGTGAGGAGCCCGGTCAAGGCTCCCCGGCGGGTCAGGGTGGCGTTGGTGGTCACCGTGGTGCCGTGGACGATGGTGCTCACCCGCTCGAGGAAGAGCTCGGTGCCGAGGCCCCGGTCCCGGGCCATCTCCTCGATCCCCTGGATCGTAGCGATCGCAGGGTCCGCCGGCGTCGAGAGGACCTTGTAGATGTGACTCGTCCCGTCCTCTTCGGTGAGGAGGAAGTCGGTGAAGGTCCCACCCACGTCGATTCCGATCTTGTACATGGCGTTTGCTCGTTGCTCGTTGTCTGTTGCGCGTTGTGGCTCGAA
>CAZYJP010000030.1:0-5549 GCA_964647795.1 uncultured Thermodesulfobacteriota bacterium | reverse complement strand
TTTAGAAAATCTTCGGCTCCTGGAACTCCCCGAACACGTCTCGAAACACGTCGGCCATCTCCCCCACCGTGGCGTAGGCGCGGCAGCACTCCACCAGGAGCGGCATCACGTTCACCCCTTCCCGGGCGCCCTGTTCCAGACTCTTCAGGGCGGAGGCCGCTGCCCGGGAATCGCGGGTCCGGCGCACTTCCCGCAGGTCGGCGATCTTCTCCTCGGCCCAGGCCTCGTTGTACTCGTGGAGCTCGACCTCGTGCTCGTCCTCGGTGGCGTACTTGTTGACGCCGACCTTGACGAGCTCGCCGCGCTCCAGGGCCGCCTGGAACTCGAAGGCCTGTCGGGACACCTTGCGCTGCACGTAGCCCTCCTTGACGCAGGCGAGCATGCCTCCCCGCCGGTCGACGTCCTCCATCTCCTCCCGGATCTTCTCCTCCATCTCCTTGGTCAGGGTCTCCACGAAGTAGGAGCCGGCCAGGGGGTCCACGGTGTCCCGCATCCCCACCTCTTCCATGAGGATCTGACACGTCCGGAGCGAGAGGAGCGCCGACCGGGGGGTGGGGATGGTGTACGCCTCGTCGAAGGAGCACAGGGCCGTGGTCTGCGCTCCCGAGAGCGCTGCCGCGAGCGCGTAGTACGCGCCCCGGATGATGTTGTTCTCGGGCTCGGCCTTGGTCAGCCCCGAGCCGCCGCCCGCGAAGAGGCCCCGGAGCCAGAGGTTTCGGGGCTCCTTCACCCCGTAACGGTCCCTGAGGTTCTGCGCCCAGACCTTTCGGCCCGCCCGGAACTTCGCCACCTGCTCCCAGAGGTTGCCGAAGATGTTGAGGTTGAAGCTGAAGCGCCCCACGAACTGGTCCGGGTGGTAGCCCCGGCGCACCACCTCGTCGATGTAGGCGTTGGCGATGCCGAAGGCATAGGCCATCTCCTGGGCCGGGGTGGCCCCCGACTCCCGGATGTGGTACCCGCAGATGCTCACCGGGTTGGTGCGGGGCATGGCCTCGATGGAGTACTCGATGGTGTCGCCGATGAGCTTCACCGCCGGGTCCAGAGCGTAAATCCAGGCGCCCCGGCCGATGACCTCCTTGAGGATGTCGTTCTGGGGGGTCGCGGAGATCCGGGTCCGGTCGAACCCGAGCTTCTCGCCCACCGCCTGGTACATCGCCAGCATGATGGACGCGACCGCGTTGATGGTGAGTCCCGCGCCCACCTTGTCCAGGTCGATGCCGGCAAAGGCGACCTCGAAGTCCCGCAGACTGTCCACGGCCATGCCCACCCGGCCCACCTCGCCCTCGGCCATGGGGTGGTCGGAGTCCAGACCCATCTGGGTGGGCAGATCGAAGGCCACGTTCAGGCCTGTCTGGCCGTGGTCGATCATCAACCGGAAGCGCTCGTTGGTCTCCCGGGGAGTCCCGAAGCCGGTGTACTGCCGGGTGGTCCACTCCCGCGACCGATACCCCTCGGCGAAGAGATTCCGCGTGAAGGGGTACTCGCCGGGCTCTCCCAGGTCGGTGCCGTAGTCGAAACCGACCGCGGCCAGATCCTCCGGGCCGTACTTGGCCTTGACGTGGATGCCCGAGGAAAGGACCACGTCCTGAATCCGGTCTTTCTCGTCTTTCACGTAGCGCGCGACGTCCATGGGGACCTCGTTGACAGGGGATCGTTGGGACAAATAGGACCCATGGGACCGATACGTCCCGTCGGTCCCATGGGTCCTATTCTCCCGGTAGCCGTTGGCCCACGTTCTCCCGGATGAACTCGATGGTCTTCTCCAAAGGCGTGCCCCCCGGGAAGATCCCCTTCACGCCGAGGTCTCCGAGGGCCTCGAAGTCCCGGCTCGGGATCACCCCGCCGACACACACGAGCTTGTCGCCCGCCCCCTTCTCTCGGAGGAGCTTCATGAGCTTCCGGCAGATGGGAAGATGGCCGCCGGTCAGCACCGAGAGGCCGACCACGTCGGCGTCCTCCTGGACCGCCGCCTGCACGATGGCCTCCACGCTCTGGTGCAGGCCGGTGTAGACCACCTCCATGCCGGCCTCCTTGAGCGCGTGGGCCACGACCTTGGCCCCCCGGTCGTGCCCGTCCAGGCCCGGCTTGGCCACGAGAACCTTGATTCTTCTGCTCACCGCGGTCTCCCCTTCCCTCGTCTCCCGTCACGCGTCACGCGGCACTCGTCACGCGTCACTCGTCACGCGTCTACCCGTACCGATACTGCACCCCGTAGGCCCCGCGGGGATAGCGCCAGGAGAGTGCCTCCTCCCGGCAGGCCACGAGGCAGGTGCCGCACTCCAGGCAGCCGGCGTACTCGACCACCATCCGCTCCGACTCGGCGCTCCACTCGTAGAGCGCGGCGGGGCAGACTCGGATGCAGTACCGCTCCGTACACCGCGTCCGGCAGATCTCGGCGTCGATCGCGATGTGGCTCTCGGCGTCGTGCTT
Source organism: uncultured Thermodesulfobacteriota bacterium (assembly GCA_964647795.1). Classification (GTDB taxonomy): domain Bacteria; phylum Desulfobacterota; class Deferrisomatia; order Deferrisomatales; family JACRMM01; genus JBFLZB01. Next base: position 3,119 of record CAZYJP010000030.1, on the reverse strand, counting down.
GATGGCGTTCTTCGTCAGTTTCGCAGCGATGTCCACACCCGTCTCCCTAGATCTTCCGCCACGCCGCGAGGGCCTTCAGATCTCCCCAATTGAGCACGTTCCGCCGCAGAAAGCCCCAGACCTTTCGGGAAACGCGGCCGGGCCGCTCCACCTCGAGCCGCACCAGATCGGCCAGGAGGCCGCACACTTCCCGAGGATAGCGGTCGAAAAGGGCCGGGTTCTCCAGGAGGCGCGGCATCTCCCGGTAGGCCTCCAGGTAGTTCCACACGAAGCTCTCGCGGAGCCGGCGAGGGTACCCTCCGAGACCGGTCGCCGAGCAGTCGCCTCTCTCCCGGGCTTCGATGACCGCCTCCGCGGCCATCCTCCCGCTGGCGATGGCAAACTCCATGCCGCGCACGGTGTAACCCATGTTGAGGGCCAGGCCCGCTGCGTCGCCGGCGAGGAGGAGGCCGTCCCGCACCAGCGGCGGAACCGCGCCCAGCCCCCCTTCCGGGATCAGGTGGGCCGAGTACTCCAGGAGCTCCCCTCCCCGCACGAGGCTCCGGACGCGCGGGTGGCCCTTGAACGCCTCGAAGAGCTCCGGAACCACCTCCTCGCCCCCCTTCTCCATCAGATCCCCCACACCGATCACGAGTCCCAGGGACAGGGAGTCGCGATTGGTGTAGCAGAACCCGCCCCCCAGGAGGCCCCGGGTGACCGTGCCCACGAAGAGCTCCGCGGCTCCCTCTCCCGGCTCGAGTTGGAAGCGGTCCTCGATGACATGTGCCGGGAGCCCGATCACCTCCTTGACCCCGATCGCTACGGATCGCGGGACCGGGCGATCCCTCAGTCCAGCGGCCTTCCCCACGAAGGAAAGGAGGCCGTCACAGGCGATGACCGCGTGGGCCGGGATCTCCTCCCCATCCACCCGAACGCCGCTCACGGCCTCTCCCTCCCAGAGGAGTTCGGCCACCGGCTTTTGCGGGATCACGAAGGCGCCCTTCCCCGCGACCCGCTCCCCCAGCCAAGCGTCGAATCTCGCCCGCAGGACCGTGTAGCTCCGGGGGCGGGACCCGCCCAGGCCCTCGTCCTGGAAATCCAGGCGAAGGCTCCGCCCCTCGTCCAGCAGGGTCCAGGCTTCGTGGGTGACGGGCCGCTCCAGCGGAGCCTCCTCCCACCACTCCGGGAACAGCTCCCGCACGCTCTCCACGTACAGACGACCGCCGGTGACGTTCTTGGAGCCCGGGGCGTCGCCCCGCTCCAGGACCACCACCTGGAGCCCGGCGTCCGCCAGGGTCTCGGCGGCCGCGAGGCCCGCGAGGCCCGCCCCCACCACCACCGCGTCCATCTTCACGGCGCGGCTCCGTCGCGCCGTGACGCCACCAGCACTCCCTGGTGCTTCGCTCCCGGCCAGACCTTCACGTCGGCCACGCCGGCACCGCCTGCCTCGTCACGGTTCGCCCCTCACCCCTGACTCGTCACCCGTCACCTGTCACTCATCACCTGTCATGTCACTCATTACCCCGTCATCGCCCCATCACGCCTCACCCTCACGCCCCACCCATCTCCCACCATCGTTCACCGTTCACCGTTCACTGATCACCGTTCACTCGGCACCCGTCACCGCCTTCACGGCCGCCGTAAGGGCCGGCAGCACCTCGAGCGCGTCACCGACGATGGCGTAGTCCGCGTACTGGAAGATCGGCGCCTTCGGATCGGTGTTGATCGCCACGACGACCTTGGCCGTGTCCATCCCCATGGTGTGGTGCACCGCGCCCGAGACACCGGCGACGATGTAGAGGGCGGGCGATACCGTCTTACCCGACTTCCCCACCTGGATCGCGTGGTCCGCCCACCCGGCGTCGACGATCGCGCGACTCACCCCCACGGCACCCCCCAGCGCATCGGCCAGATCCTCGAGGAGCCTCATGTTCTCCGGCACCCGCATCCCTCGGCCGCCCGCGACCACCCGCTGGGCCTCCACCAGGTCGACCCGCCGGGACTCCCTGGGCCGCTGTTCGAGCACCTCGACCCGACTCGGCCCTACGGCGACTTCGACCGTCTCGGTCGCAGTCTCGGAAATCGGCGGGGCACCGGCGTCGAAACTGTTCGGGCGGAACGCCGCGAGACACAGCCCTTCCCCGCACCGATAGGTCGCGTAGGCCTTGCCGCCGAAAGCCGGCCGGGTGAGGAGGTACGACTCCCCGTCCCCCTGGAGGTCGAGGGCATTGGTGAAGGCGGACGCCCCCAGGTGGGCCGCGAGGCGGGGGACGAGATCCCGGGCCCGCGCCCCCTCTCCGAAGAGGACGAGCCGCGGTGACTCTCTCTCGAGCAACCCGCCGAGGGCCTGGGTCCAGCTGTCCGCGGAGAAGTTTTCCAGGTGCGGGCCCTGGACGATCAGCACCCTGTGGGCCTCCCCCTGGAGTCCCCGGGAGGAGCCCCCTTCCGAACCGACAGCCACGGCCACCACCTGCCCGCCCTGGGCCGCGGCGAGCCGCCGTCCCTGGGAAAGCAGCTCCCGTGTGGAGGGCCGGTAGCCGTTCCCCTGCGCTTCACAGAGCACCCAGATCTGACGGTTCGTCATCACAGCACTCTCGCCTCTTCCCGAAGCAGCCGCACCAACTCCGCCGCGGCAGCCGCCGGCTCGCCCTCGATCCGCTTCACGGGGGGCCGCTTCGCCGGGCCCCGGTACCTCTCGGCGGTCAGGGCCGGCTCGGCCTCCACCCCAAGCTCTGCCAGCGTGCTCTTGGGCACCTGGGCCTTCATGGCCTTCATGAGACCCATCACCTGCGGCACCCGCGGCTCGCACAGCCCCTTCTCGGCGGTGAGGAGGGCGGGAAGGGGTGCCCCGAGCGTCTCACTGCCCCGGTCGGTCTCCCTCGTGGCCCGCGCGGCACCGTCTTGGACCTCCAGGGCCGTGACGCCGACCACGCACGGGATCCCGAGGAGCTCGGCCACCATGGGCCCCACCAGGCCGGCCTCGTCGTCGGTGGCCTGCCGCCCTGCGAGGACGAGATCGAAACCCTCCCGGCGGCAGACCCCCGCCAGGGCCCGCGCCACGGTCAAGGGGCCGGCATCCCGAAGTGCCGGGTCGTCCACCAGGAACGCCGCGTCGGCGCCCATGGCCAGGGCCCTCCGAA
>CAZYJP010000029.1:0-13279 GCA_964647795.1 uncultured Thermodesulfobacteriota bacterium | reverse complement strand
GGTGGCCGGCTTCTTGGCTGGAGTCGCGCCCCTCGGAGTACAAGGCCCTCAGCCAGACCCTGCGCGTCTCGGGGGCCGAGATCGTCTCCGAGGCCTGGAGCCCCCTGGGGCACCTGGCTGCGGTGGCATCCCCGGAGGTCCCCTTCCGCCACGCTCCAGGACTGAGCCTGGGGTGCCCGTGGGAGATCCCGACCCAGCTGGCCCTCTTCTCGGACGGAGGGTTTTCCGGTGCCGTGGACAGTGCGGGGGAAGACTCCCGTTACCGGGATTGTCTTCCCACGTCACTCCCCTACCAAGTGGCGGAGCGGCGCCGTGTGCTCGTCCTCGGTGCCGGAGGGGGATTCGAGGTTCGAGCCGCCTCGGCTCGGGGAGCCCGGGAGGTGGACGCGGTGGAGCTCGACCGGCGGGTGGTGGCCCTCCTCGAAGGGCCGCTCCGCGCCCACGCAGGGCCGGTGTACCATGCTCCCGGAGTCCGGGCCCGCGTGGCCGAGGCTCGGGCCTTCGTCTCGAGTGCCCCGGGGAGCTACGACCTGATCCAGGTGGCCCTTCTAGACTCGTTTGGGGCCTCCCTGACGGGCGCCCAGGCCGCTTCCGAGAGCTTCCTCTACACCGTAGAAGCCTTCGGAGAGCTCCTGGACCGCCTGAACCCGGGAGGGGTGCTCGCGGTGACCCGCTGGCTCGAGATGCCCCCCCGGGGAACACTGAAACTCTTCGCCACGGCCGTGGAGGCCCTGGAGGCTCGTGGGGAAGGGGCACCCGGGGACAGCCTGGCTCTGGTCCGCAGTTGGAGCACGGCCACCCTGCTCCTCCGCAAGGGCCCCTTTCCCGCAAACGAGCGCCAGACCCTCCGGGATGTCTGCGGGAAGCTCGGGTTCGACCTGGCATGGCTTCCCGGCCTGTCCCCCGGGGAGGTCAACCGGCATAACGTGCTCGATCGGCCCTGGTTCTACGAGGGTGCGCAGGCGATCCTGGGGCCGGACCGCCGTGCCTTCTACCGCCAGTACAAGTTCTTCGTGGAGCCCGCCACCGACGACCGGCCCTATTTCTTCCGGACGTTCAAGTGGCGCTCCCTCCCGGAGCTCCTTTCCGCTCGGGACCGGGGCGGGTCGTCCCTGGTCGAGTGGGCTCACCTGCTCGCCCCCGCCACCCTGGTGCAGGCGGTCACGGCCGGGGTTGTCCTGATCCTTCTCCCCCTGGGTGCCCTGAGGGCGAAGCTCCCCGGCCGGGGGGAGCGGGCCCGGGCAGGCGTCTATTTCGGGGCTTTGGGTCTCGCCTTCCTGCTCGTCGAGGTGACGATGATCCAGCGTCTCACTTTGCTCCTGGGGCACCCGGTCTACGCCGCCTCGGCGACCCTGGCCGCCTTCCTGGTCTTCGCCGGGTTGGGCAGTCAGGCCTCCGGCCGCTGCTTCCGGTGCCGCACGCGTTCGGGGGCGATCGGGCTGGCGATTGGGGCGGTGGTGACGCTGACGCTGGCATACCAGGCGGTTCTGCCCTGGCTCTTCCCGCACCTGGCGGCTTTCCCCACGGGGATCCGCGCTGCGGCGGCCGCGGGCATGGTGGCCCCTCTGGCCTTCTTCATGGGAATGCCCTTTCCCCTGGGCCTGGGTGCGGTCGCGGAACGATCGGTGGATGTCGTCCCGTGGGTCTGGGGGGTCAACGGCTTCGCCTCGGTGGTGAGTGCCGCCCTCGCGGCGGTCCTGGGGGTGCACGTAGGATTCTCGGGCGTAGCCGGGGTCGCGGCTGTCTTGTATCTTGTGGCGGCATGGACCGCCCGGGGGTGGGGAGGGGAGATGTCGTGACGATGGGTGGGGGGCGGGGCCGCGGCTCTCCGCATCGGACTCCTGTATTTCGGCAGGGTCGAAGAGGCCATCGAGGAGGGGGGCGGTGCACCGAGGCGGCCGAGTCTGCGACCCGGGAACTGGGCGCCTTCGGGTGAGCGCGGAAATCAGGGCTGGCATGCCGAGGGAGAGCTGGGCGATGGCGACCGATCAAGTGCCGTATCAAGGACTCACCCCGGAACGGGTGCTGGATGCGGTCGAGAGCGTCGGGTTTCGGTGCGACGGCCGGCTCCTGGCGCTCAACAGCTATGAAAATCGCGTGTACCAGGTGGGGGTGGCGGACGGTGAGCTCCTGGTGGCCAAATTCTACCGGCCCGGCCGGTGGTCCGACGAGGAGATCCGAGAGGAACACGCCTTCTCGAGGGAGCTCGAGGAAGCGGAGATCCCGGCCGTCTCTCCCCTGCGCAACGGAGCAGGCGAAAGCCTAAACACCTTTCAAGGTTTCCGGTTTGCGCTCTACCCGAGGCGGCCGGGGCGTGCGCCGGAGCTCGAAGACGCGGAGAGTCTGAGGTGGCTCGGGCGGTTTCTGGGACGTCTCCACGCCGTTGGGATGCGTCGGCTCTTCCGGGCGCGGCCCGCGCTGACTCCCGGCACTTTCGGGGACGAGTCTCTGCGCTTTCTCCTCGAGGGAGGGTTCCTCCCTCCCTACCTGGAGGACTCCTACCGGTCCGTCGCCGAAGCGGTGATGGACCGGGTGCGCCGGTGCTACGACCGGGCCGGGCCGGTGGAGCTGCTCCGCCTCCACGGCGACTGCCACGCGGGCAACGTGCTCTGGACCCGGGACGGTCCCCACTTCGTGGACTTCGACGACAGCCGCACCGGCCCCGCTGTGCAGGACCTGTGGATGCTCCTCTCCGGGGACCGGGATTTCCTGGAGGAACAACTCGGCTGGGTCCTGGAAGGGTACGAGGTCTTTCGGGCCTTCAACCGCCGGGAGCTGCACCTCGTGGAAGCCCTGAGGGCGCTGCGCATGATCCACCACAGCGCCTGGTTGGCGCGCCGTTGGGGTGACCCGGCCTTTCCTGCCGCGTTTCCGTGGTTCGGAGAGTCCCGCTACTGGGAGCAGCAGGTGCTCGCGCTCCGAGAGCAGGCGGCGCTCCTCGATGAACCCCCCCTGCGGGTCCGAGACCGAGACTGACCCCGGTGGATGGGAGCGCTGCCGATCGGTGTTTCGCACCGCCCTCTTGACACCTGTTTGTCCCTTGGTATGAGTGGCCGAGCGCTGCTCCCGCAATAGGGGCTCTCACCGCGAATCGGGTCCAGTGTGCCCGAACGACGAGGAGGTCGTGATGCGAACACAACGGAAAGTCTTGGTGCTCCTTGCGGCGGCCCTGTTCCTGGGCTGTGCCGGTGCCGTTCCCAGCGGAGCCGACGTGCCCCGCATGACCAAGGAGGAGCTTCGGTCCCTCTTGGGAACGGCGGACGTGGTGGTGATCGACGTCCGCGCAGGAGGCGACTGGAGGAAGAGCGGCGAGAAGATCGCGGGGGCGGTGCGGGAGGAGCCAGGGGCCGAGGAGTCCTGGGCCGGCAACTACGGGAAGGACAAGACCCTCGTCTTGTACTGTGCCTGACCCACCGAAGGCACGAGCGCCCGTGTGGCGCGCAAGCTGATCGGGATGGGTTACGGCAAGGTCTACGCGCTGTTGGGGGGATGGGACTCGTGGAAGGAGTCCGGTTACCCGGTTGAGAAGAAGTGAATCGGGCTGGCCGCGGGACGGCCGGGCCGGGCCGGACGGGGGTTCCGTGGGGGCGCGCACCTCCAAGGTTCACGCCCTCCTCGGGACAGGGCTTCGGTCAGGGCCGAATCAGGCCGGTTCGTCGCCGAACACCACCCCTACGCTGCGGGCCACCGATACCCTTTCCCCCTCGGGGTCCACGCGTTTGAGCTTCGCGACGGCGTCGCGCAACGCCACCCGCACGATCCGGTCTCCCTGGAGCGCCGGCATGCAGCCCCACGCCCGGTCCACGGCGGCCTTGAGGGCTGCGACGCCGAACCGGGTTCCGAGGATCCGGTCCAGGGGCGTGGGAGAGCCCCCCCGCTGGAGATGACCTAGGACCACGTACCGCACTTCGAAGGGCAGGATGCCCTCGAGCTCCTGGGCGACGACTGCGCCGATTCCCCCGAGCCGCACCGGCTCGGGGCTGTCCTCCACCAGTTTTCGAACGACCGGGTCTCCATCGGGAACCGTGGCGCCTTCGGCGACCACCACCAGGGAGGATCGCCGGCCCCGCCGGGTACGGCCGAGAATGCCTTCGGCCAAGCTTCCGTAGCGGAAGGGGATCTCGGGGATCAGGATGACGTCGCCGCCACCCGCGATTCCGGCCTCCAGCGCGATCCATCCCGCATTGCGCCCCATCACCTCGAGGACCATGATGCGGTGGTGGGAGGCGGCCGTGGTGTGCAGCCGGTCCACCGCCTCGGTTGCGACGGCGCGCGCCGAGTCGAAGCCGAAGGTCACCTCCGTCTCGGAGAGGTCGTTGTCGATCGTCTTGGGCACACCCACCACCGGCACGCCCTTGCGCGCGAGACGGTCGGCGACGGAGAGGGTGCCGTCCCCGCCGAGCGTGATGAGCGCGTCGATTCCGTGGTGCTCCAGATTGGCGACGGCCCGGTCCGAGTGATCCTCGTAACGGGTTCCCTCGGGCCCCCGGATGGGGACGCGGAACGGGTTGTCCCGATTGGAAGCCCCCAGGATGGTCCCCCCTTGCACCAGGATGTTCGAGACGTCGTCGAACACGAGCTCCCGACTCCGGTTCTCCAAGAGCCCCGCGAAACCATCCAGAAAGCCGGTGACCCGGATCCCGTGATCCCGGATCGCGCACTTGGCGACAGCCCGAATGACGGCGTTCAAGCCCGGGCAGTCGCCTCCGGCGGTAAGCAGCCCTACGTGGCGCACCGTTGCCATGGGGGAGCTCCTCCGGTGACCGAGAATGTGGCTCCAGGCCACATCCGGGGACCTCGGGGATTGACGACGGGCGCCGGAAAGTCCCTTCCAGGCTCATCCGGCCGTTTCGTGCCTCGTCGGGCTTATCGGGTCAGAAGGTCCGCCAGAACAGGCAGCGAAACCTGTCGTCGGCCTTGGGGGCGTCGTCGTGGACCCGGAGGCTCCAGCGGCGGCGGCCCGGGTCTGCCCGCCACAGCTCTCGGGCCCAGGCAGCCGCCAGGAGGCGCATGGGCCGGCTCATCGGGGAGGGCACCACGATCCAGACCGCTACCCCCTCGCCCACTCGGCGGTAGAGCATCCCCCGAACACCGGGATAGGTGGCCACCTTGCAGGTAAGCCCCCAGAGCAGTTCCCCCAGGGTCGTCTCCGGGCCATGGACCACCAGAGGGAGGACCCGCACCTCGCCTCCGCTCCCTCGGCACGCCGCAGGGGGATGGATGAAACGAACGCCCCGCCTCACAAAGGCCGAGCGGTGGCGACGCCGGCGGTAGGTCTCTCCTGCCGATCGGGGTCTCATGCCGGTAGGGTACCCCAGGGGAGCGCAAGCACAAGGGCGCGAATCGCTCCGCCGCGGGGGCAGCCCACGGAGCCCGCAGCCGCAACCAGGAGGGGCGCGGCTTGACGGGCGGCGGCACCGCCGGTAGAAGGAAGGCCTGGGCGGCGGGAGTGGCCCCCTGCCGTGACCCCCGCGCTGTGGGATCCAGCACATGCCAAAGAGCCGGGGGGTGGAGGTTGGCCGATGGAGATTGAGGCGGCACTGGAACAGTTCCGGGGAAGGCTCGAGGGGGACGGTGCCCCAGAGGAGGTCTGGAGCGCGTTTGCCCATATGTACCGGGGGTACCGCGGAGGCGTCACGGGTCGGGTGGCGTGGGGGGAGGTCGAGCCCGCCGGACCCGAGGACCTGGTGCCCGAGCACGCCTTCGACGCCGTCGGTCTTCGCGAGGCTGGCGAGGAACACCTCGGGAGCCTCGTCTGGATCGTCCTCAACGGGGGGCTGGGGACCTCGATGAAGATGGACCGGGCCAAGAGCCTGGTCCCGGTCAAGGGTGACCTGACCTTTCTGGACCTGATCGCACGCTACGTACTCCGCTCCCGCGAAGCAGGGCGCGAGCGGTTTCCCTTGCTCTTCATGAATTCCTTCGCCACACGGGATGACACCCTCGCCCGCCTGGCCGCCTATCCCCTGGCGGAGAGCTCTGGGAGGGGAGGCGGATTGCCGCTGGACTTCCTCCAGCAGCGGTTTCCGCGGATCCGAGAGGCCGACGGGCTGCCCTTCGGCGACCCCACGGACCGAGAGGCCTGGGCCCCCCCAGGGCACGGAAACCTCTATCTCGCCCTGCAGTGCTCAGGGGTCCTGGAGCGCCTGCTCCAGGGCGGCATCCGGTGGGCGTTCGTGTCCAACGCCGACAACCTCGGCGCCTCCCCCCACCCGGGCATCCTGGGGCATCTCGCACGGGGCGGTCTCGAGTTCGCGGTCGAGGTCACCGCTCGGACCCAAGCCGATGTGAAGGGGGGGACGCTGGTCCGCAGGCGAGGGAAACTGGAGCTGCTGGAAATCGCCCAGGTCCCGGAGGCTCGCAAAGCCGATTTCCAGGACATCCGCCTCTTCCCGGTCTTCAACACCAACAATGTGTGGTTGCACCTGGAGGCGCTGCGGGACCTGCTGCGGAGCGGAGGCCTCGTGCTTCCCACGATCGTGAACCGAAAGACCGTGTCCGGGACGTCTGTCGTCCAGTTGGAGACCGCGATGGGGGCCGCCGTGGGGTGCTTTCGCCGCCCCACCGGCCTTCTCGTATCCCGGGACCGATTTGCGCCGGTCAAGACCACGGAAGATCTCGTGGTGCGAAGGAGCGACGTGTACCGGGAAGGCCAGGCCTCCCCCCTCGAACCGAACCCAGACCGGGATCCCGCCCTCGGCCCCCCCCTGGTTCGCCTCGACCCCCCGCACTACGAGGCGGTGGAGGACGTGGAAACCCGCATTCCCTTCCCGTTGGGGCTCCTGGGGACGAAGCTTCTCGATGTGCGCGGAGACGTCCGGTTCGGCCGGGAGGTCACGGTCTCCGGCGAGGTCCGTCTCACCGGGCCACTCCGGATCGAGGACGGAGCCTCCCTACGCGGTTGAGGCCCCGGTGGGGCCCACCGCCTCCGCGAAGGCATCCAGTACCGTGGGGTCGAAGAGGGTGTCCCGGTGACCCTGCAGGTAGAGAAGCGCCTCGGCCGGGGCGATCGCCGGGCGATAGGGTCGCGGGGAGATGAGGGCCTGGTAGACGTCGGCCACCGCCAGGATCTTGGCGGAAACCGGTGTTTCCTGACCGGTCTTGTGGAGATAGCCCGACCCATCCTCCCGCTCGTGATGGTACAGGATGGCGTCCCGATCGACATTCGTCATCGGCAAGCTCTCCAGGTACTTCCAGCCCAACAGGGGGTGGCGCTGGGTCAGCGTTCTCTCCCGAGGGCTCAGCGCCCGGGCCTCCGACAGCAGGTTTGTCCGGTAGCTCACCTTCCCCAGGTCGTGGAGTCGGCCGCTAGTCCACATCCGCTCTGCGTTGCCGTCCCCGAAACCGAGGCGCAAAGCGGTGGCCTGCGCCAACCGTCCCACCTCCCGCGAGTGGCCGGCCATTCCCGGGATCTGGCTCTCCACCAGATCCACGAGGGCGAAAAGACTGTCCCTGAGAAAGCCTTCCCGGACCTCGCCGAACCTCCTGCTCGCCTCCAGATAATTCGAGAGGAACTTCGCCAGCGGGGCGAAGCGGTCCACGTCGGACTGCGTGAAGGGTTCGCCGTCGAATCGGTTACTGAAGTGGATGATCCCGAGGAGCTCCTCCCCGTACAACAGCGGATAGGAGAAGAACGACTCTCCCCGATAGCTCGATCCCTCGTTCCAAGGAAGGTCTTGAGCCTCCGAACGGGACTGCACGAGGAGCGGGGCGCGGTGCTGGGAGACCCACGCGGAGATGGTGCGGCGGTTCAGGGGCACCCGCGCCGTCCGCACCACATCCTCTTGACCATTGAATCCCATGGCCACCTGGATTACCAAGTCGTTGCCTTCGCGAACCATCACGGAGACCCGGTCGGCGGGCACCACGTCCACGGTCAGACGCGTGAAGAGGCGGAGCAGGGCCGGGATGCCGGAGGTGGGTTCCCGGAACAACTCGGTGCGGCTGGCGTCGAGGATCTCCTCCCTGCGCATCTCTGGTGCGGGGGTTGGAAATTGGAAGTAGTGCCTGCCTGGACGTGCTCGGGCCTGTTCCAGACCCTTCCGGCCGGCTTCCAGCAAACTTTCGGCTGAGAACGCGTCGTCCGGGTAGACCACGGCGGACAGGTTGAACGCCAACTCCGGCGCCTGGGCTGCCCCAGGCAGGGAACCCTCCAGGTCCTCGAAGATCCTCTGGGCGACGATCCCCAAATTGGTCTTCCCGGTGCGCGGGAGGAGGAGGGTGAAGAGGTCCTCACGGTATCGGGCCAGGGTGTCGCTCTTTCGGCAGACCCTCTCCAGCGCCCTCGAAATCTCCTGGAGGAGCGTGTCAGCTCCCACCGGCCCGTGCCGATTCCGAAAGGCCTCCCAGCCGGCAACCTCGACCATCAGAAGGCCTATCGCCTCGGAGTCTCGCCGGGCCCGGTCGATCTCACGCTCCAACTGCCGATGGAAGTACCGCCGGTTGAACAACCCGGTGGTTTCGTCCAGATACTCGATATCGCGCTGTCGTCCCCCCTCGGAGAAGCTCTCCAACACCCCCTCGAATGCGAGGGTGAAGACGCGCGCGAGGTGGGCCTCTTCGAGCCCGAAGGCGGGAGCTCGGTCGCGCAGCAACTGGAGCACGCCGTGCACCCGGTCTCTTCGGTAGACCGGGGTCGAGAGAAGGCTTGAACAGCCCCACTCCGCCAGGGCGGCCGCGAGTTGGGGGGAGGGCACGGTATCCTGAACGAGGAGAGTGGAACGGCTCCACTGGGAGGGATCATCGGGGAGAAAGCGATTCCAGGATCCGGCTGGAGGCCCCTCGAACCCGCGGGTCTCCACGGGTTCGAGGCTGTCGCTTGGGTCGTCGTGCCACAAGAGGATCGCCCGGTCGTAGGGGATCACCTCCTTGCCCAGGTCTAGGAGAAGTCGGAAAGCTGCGGACGTATCGCCGATACTTCGAGCCAGCAACGGGACTTGGAAGAGCAGACCCATCCGGTCGGCGCATGCCCTCGCCAACTCGGGGGTGACCTCGGCCGGTACGGTGAGAAAACAGGGGTCCGGTAGGGTGGCGCGCATGGGCATCGAAAGGCCTCGTCGGGACGGTTTTCCTTGGTAACGTAGCAAGGACCGTGCCTTACCGTCATCCGGGGGGCAGCCGCGCCGCAGAGCCCGAAACTCAAGGCATTCCCGGCGCACTGGGGGGCAGGGGGGACGGGAGTGGGGTTTGGGTGGGAAATTGATTTCCACTTTGCGGCAGAAAGCAGGTGTGGGCGCCCGACGGCCGGTCCCCTGGCCGGGAGGGTGAAACTGGAGGCGTCCCCCCGGAAGTGGAGACATCACGCCGCTGCCCGGGAGCACGTGTGTCGGAGTGGGTGTTGACGTTGCAATGCAGCAAGCCTAGTATGAAACGGGACCGGGTGCCGCCGAAAGGGGGGCACGGTGGGAGCCCGGAAGAAAACCAAGCCGCCGGCGATCGCCGGCCTCAGGTGATGGGAGGAGTGATGGAGACCGGAAAGACCGTGCAGGAACTGAACGTGGGGGAGAGGGCTTCTTTGTCCCGGGTGGTTTCCGAGGAGGACCTAGCCCTGTTCGCGGGTGCCACCGGAGACGTGAACCCGATCCACTTCGACCAACCATACGCCGAGGGCACCTTCTTCAAGGGGCGCATCGCCCACGGGATGCTCTCGGCGGGATTCCTCTCGGCTGTGATCGCCAATCGTCTGCCGGGGCTCGGCACAGTGTACCTCAGCCAGAATCTCAAGTTCCTGGCTCCCGTTCGCCTCGGGGACACGGTCACGGCCGAGGTGGAGGTGCTGGAGTTGGAACAGGAGCGGAATCGCGTGCGCCTGCGGACCACCTGCACGAACCAAGAGGGGACCTTGGTGCTCGACGGTGACGCCGTAGTGGTGCCTCCCAAGCGCAAGCCCTCGGGGGAGGTGGCGGAGGCCCTTTCCCGGCGGGCGGAGAAGACCGATCGTTGCCTTGCCGCAGCGACCGCCGCCTTTGCCAAGACCTTTCAGCGGGAAGAACAGGTCGACAGCGGGACAGGTGGGGAGGGCGGGAACCTGGGGATCTGGACCGGGGCCTTCCTGGGGTGGCCGGGGGACCCGGCGAAGGCCTTCGAGATCCTGGCGGAGCAGGGGGCTCGGGTGCAGCGGGAGGGTCAGCAGGCCCTGGCGCAGTGGTTGGAGCTCCTGGGGCAGGCAGGGCAGGAGTATCTGCGGGTCTGGGGGGTGGGCGCGAGGCGCGACCCGTCGTGAACGGGGAGGAGTGACCGGCCTTTGCCGGAGAACGCGCGAATGGGGCGCCCCTTGGGGCGCCCCATTCGCGTTCATACGGGAGAGCCTCCCCCGGTTCGGTCAGACCCGCGCCTTCACCCATTGAGCGATCGCGGGGGCGAGCTCCCGCTGGGCCCGGCCGCTCACGTAGATCCCGATGTGCCCGGCAGGAACGGCCAAGGTCGTCACGTCCTTCGAGCCGACGTGTTTCTCCAGGGCCAGGGAGGAGGACGGGGGCACCAGGTGGTCCTCCTTGGCATAGATGTTGAGCACGGGCATGGCGACGTTCTTCAGGTCCACCCGCTGTCCGCCGAGCTCCACCTCGCCCTTGATCAGCTTGTTCCCCTGGTAGAAGTCCTTGATGAACTGCCGGATCGCCTCGCCGGCCTGGTCGGGGCTGTCGAAGATCCACTTCTCCATCCGGAGGAAGCTTCGGAGGTTTTCCTCGTCATCCAGAATCGAGACGAACCCGAGATACTTCTGCACCATGAGCTGCAGGGGCTTTAGGGTGAGGAACCCCCAGTTCATCAACTCCCCCGGCACGTTCCCTAAGGCGTCCACCAGGGCATCGGCGTCCAGGTGCTGAGCCCACACGTTGAGGAGCCCGTCACGGACGTGGAAGTCCACCGGGGTGACCATCGTGATGAGGTTCTGAACCTTTTCCGGGTGCAACGACGCGTAGCACAGGCTGAAGGTTCCGCCCTGGCAGATCCCCAGGAGGTTGATCCGGTCGATCCCGTGTCGCTCTCGGATCGCGTCCACGGCCCGGTCGATGTAGCCGTTGATGTAGTCGTCGAGGGTCAGGTAGCGCTCGCAGCGGTCGGGGTACCCCCAGTCGATGAGGTAGACGTCCATCCCCTGGGCGAGTAGGTTGCGGACCATCGACCGGTCTTCCTGGATGTCCACCATGTAGGGGCGGTTGACGAGGGCGTACACGATCATCACCGGCACCTTGCAAAGGCGCTTCACCATGGGCCGGTAATGGTAGAGGACCATCTCGTCCTCCCGGTACACCTCCTCCTTGGGGGTGGGGGCAACGTCGACCTCCTTGATGTCGACAATCGAGTCGATGCCCCGGAGGAGCTTCCGGTTGAAGTCCACAAGTTCCTTCATGGCCTGCTCGGGTCGAATCTGGACAGGGAACATGGGTTACTCCTCCTTCTTCTTTCTCTTCGCGACCCGGGGTGCGGGTGACTTTGGCGGACGGGCTGGCTTGCTTCGCGTCGCGGCCTTCGCGGGGGAAGGGGCGACCTTGGCCTCTCCTGGCGCTGGGCCCGCCGCAGGAGCAGGGGCGATCTTGGCCTCCCGAGACGCGGGCCCGGCCGCGGGGCCGGTGCCGGAGGCGCCCCGCAGGTGGGCCATCTCCCGGCGCAGCGCCCGCACCTCACCCTTCAGGTCGTGCAGGTGCCGATAGGCGTCGTCCAGTTCCCGGCGGGTGGGTAGATGCAGGGCCTTCGCGATGTCATCCATCAACTCCCGCTCCCTCACCCGGTGCTGCATGGCCGCGTTCACCAGGCGTCCCTGGATCTCGGCGAAGGAGTCGGTGCCCGCGATCTCGAAGTACGTCTTCTCCGCCGTCGCGACCCACAGATCAAACAGGCCTCGGAACGTGTCGATCGTCTCCCCGCGCTCCGCTTTCTCCACCAATTCGCGAAGGAGCCCCTCGAGAGCCCGGAAGCCCGTGTTGAGAAGCTCGGTGCGGAAGTCGACCTCCGCGCGGCGGACGTCGACCCAGGTATCGAAGGCCCGCGTGAGCTTTTCCTGGAACTCCCGGGTATACCCGATGGCAGGCGCGGCGGTGAACTTCCCAACCGTGTTCTCGAAGGTGTCCATGAAGAGGTTGTACATGCGCACGACGGCCTGCTGGTCGCCGCTCATGGCCTCCCCCAGGTGACCCCGTGCCTCGTGCACCGAAGAGATCCAGGGTGCCGCACCCTTCTGCAACTCCTGAAAGTAGAGCTTCCACAGTTCGGGAATGTCGCGGGCGACGGCAGCCGCAGCCTCCGGGGTGTACCAGGATGACGCGGGCCGCGTCATCATCTCTTCCTTGAGTTGGCTGAACTGGCGGCGCAGCAGTTCGGCCCAGTCCTCTCCGGCGTCGATCTTGGGGGCGACGGTTCGGAGCACGGCGAGGGCGTTATCCACGAAGCGCAGGAACACCTCCTCGCCGCCGAAGAGCCGTTCCGCCACTTCCCGGGGTATCCCGCCCGCAGCCCCGGTCACCCTTTCCATGCTCTTCCGGGTCAATTCCTGCCACTGCTGGCCCCACTCGGTCCAGGGGGAGGCGGCCCCCCCCGAAGGGGCAGCCCGCTGGGCGGCTTCGCTCCATCCTTCCCAGAGCTTCTTCTGGGTCTGGGTCCACGATCTCATCATCGCCTGGGTCTGTTCGGTCCAGTTCATTGCCATCCCCTCTCGCATTCTTCCTCTCAGGTACGCTTCTTCTTCTCCGAGCCGGCGAAGAGGCCCTCAGTCCAGGTCTGGGCCCACTCCTTCTGGGCTTCGAGCGCCTTCTTCGTCAGGTCCTCCCACTCCCCGATCACCCTCTGGGCTTCTGCCTCGCGGCCGCGGGTCTCGAGAAGCTCCCGGAGGTTTTTTACCGTGGTCTCGGCCTCCTGCAGGCGCGCCTTCAACTCCTCAGACCGCTGCAGGAGCTCCAGGTACTGTTGCCGAGGCACAACGCCCAGGGCCTTCCAGTAGTCTTCGACGAGGTCCTGGAGGTCTCCCGGATCCGGCCGCGGGCCGGCCTCCTTCGGCATCCACGCCTTGGCCCAGGCGGTGAGCGCCTCGGCGGTCAAGGGGTTGGCGCCCAGGGCGTCCATGGCCTTGCGGGCCTCCTCGGTCCCCCGGAGGGCATCGGCGGTGAGGCGCAACCAGCTTTCGAGCAGTTTCGGGTCCAAGGGAGCCTCCTCTCGGGGGAAGCAGGGTACGATACAGGAGTTGCTGCAACGCAACAAGGCCCCATCACATCCAGGATCCCCCGCCACGACACGTGCCCGGGGCCGGGGAGCCCCTCCGCTCCGCCCCGCAATCCGCGGCGAT
>CAZYJP010000028.1:0-13345 GCA_964647795.1 uncultured Thermodesulfobacteriota bacterium | reverse complement strand
CGGAGCACCGCCCAGAGCGCAGACTGGCCTTCCACGGCGGCCCCGGGGACCGCCCAGAGCAGGCAGGCGAACACCGCCGCGCCGATCGCCCCCGCAGCCGTCAGGTCCGTACGTGACACGGGATCCTCCGAGGCCCAGCGGCTACGGCACCGCGCTGGGCCATGCAGCCCAAACTCGTCACCCCACCTCCTCGGCCGTTTCACCCAACTTTGAGGACGGCGGCCTTACCTCTTGAGGTTGGCCTGGACGTCGTCGGCCTCGATTCCCAGTTTTGCCGCGATGTGATCGCGGACCGTCACTCCCACAGCAACCGCTCCGCCTGCCCCAGCAGGTAGCAAAGAACGTGTGCCGGCACCTTGAGGAACCGGGTGTCGATCCCCTCCAAGTCCACCGTGCCGAAGTCGGTGTCGCTCTTGGTGACCAGGTACGCCATCTTCACCTTCTCCGCCTCGCTGAAGACGGCGAGGCCGCTGCTTCGGTCGAGGGGCGCGGTCTCCCGATATTTGACTTCGAAGGGCAACACGTAGGCCGGGCTGCGGACGATGATGTCGACCTCCCGGTCGGTCCTGGCGTCGCGCCAGTAGGCGATCTCGGGGGTGTCGCGATAATAGTAGGCGTAGAGGTGGCGCAGCACGGTGGTCTCGACGATGGTGCCCATCTCCTCGGGGTTGGCCAGTACCTCCTCCCCGCGCAGGAGCACCGCGTTGCGCAGGGCCGCGTCGATCAAGTAGTACTTGTTGCGCGCCTTGAGCACCTGCTTGCCACCGGTGCGCACGGGCGGCAGCCGGTAGACCAGGTTCGCCAGTTCGAGAAGCTCCAGGTGGCTCGCCACCGTATTCTTCGAGGTCTCCAGGGCGCGGGCCACGGCGGTGTGCGCCAGGATGCCCCCGCTGTGCAGGCACAGGTAGATGAACAACCGCTCCAACTCGTTGATGTTGCGCACCCCGAACAGGGCGGTCATGTCACGCTTGAGTACGCGCTCCACCACGTCTTCGCGCAGCAGGCGCTGGCACAGGCCGATGTCCGCCTGTCGAGCCGTCTCCGGGAAGCCCCCCACCAACAGATAGCGCTGAAACAGGGGCAGAAAGGGACGCAATGCACCCGCTACCGCGGCCAGAGCCGGCGCCCCTTTCTGGAACAGATCGGTGGGGCGAAGGCCCTCTGGAACCTTCGGAGCCGGTTCTTCCCGAATGTGGAGGAACTCGTAGAAGGAGAGGGTCGGAACCGGCACGGTGATCCAGCGTCCGACTCCGCTCTCGGCCAGCTTCTCCCGGTGCAGGGCTGAGGCAGACCCCGTGGCCACGATGCGGTAATGGGGCTGATGATCCACCAGCAGTTTGATCTCGGTTTCCCAGTCGCGCGCGTACTGGATCTCGTCCAGCAGGAGTAGCGTGGGCCTGCCCTCGGGATGCACCTGCTCGTGGTACAGAGAGAGGATCTTGCGCAGGGGGAGGAGCTTGAGGATGGGATGGTCCAGGCTGAGGTAGAAGATGGAAGCGGGATCCCGACCCTGCTCCATCTCCGATACCGCGAGTTGCTGAAGGATGGTGGTCTTGCCGACCCGGCGCGGGCCCGACAGCAGGATGGCGCGCCGCAGGGTCTCGTTGCCGAGGTGTTTGCGGCATGCCCGGTAGGCGAGGCGCTGAAAGGCAGGCACGGATGAGCTTCGCCCCGACCAACCGGGGTTGAAGCCCTGGAGCACCGAGAGCATCTCTCCCGGATCGACAAATGACTCCAATGAAAGCCTCCGTGGTTTTTATTTCTTGAATAAGGCCAGTGTACTGACTTGTTGTTCAAAATAAAAGCCTTTAGTCGGCCCTTCCCTGACCTTTTCTCTACGCGACCACACTCCGCGACAGATCATCCAGGATTGCTCCCAGCTCCTCGCCGAAGAGTTGGTATACCTTCCCCAGCCCGCCCTCCTGGCTAAACGGCGCATACTCGAAGTCGTCGGTCTCGATCCCCAGATTCGCTGCAATGAGGTCTCGGATCATCTCGAGCCAGCGGTACTGCTCGTCGGTGAACTCCTGCCCCTCCTTCTCCTGCTCCGCCAGCCACACCCGGAAGTTGGCGTTCACCCGCTCGGGGAACGGGACGAGCTCGTTCTCCTGGTGCATGGCGAAACGGACGAGGGAGACGAGGTCGGTGAGGATGCGCTTGCCGCCGGCGCCCCGGACCTTGCTCTTCTCGAGGGCGGCGTAGGCCTGCCAGAGTTGGGATTCGTTCCAGAGGTAGGGGGGCTTCTCGATGGCCTCGGCCAGCTCCTTCACCGCCTCGAAGGTGAGCCGCCTGCCTGCCTCCGGCGCAGGCAAGCTGCCTCGTTGGGCCAGGTCCTGCATCTGGAGCCGATCTCGAGTCGGTAGACTGTAAATGATTTCGAGGGCGCCGATCTCGAAGAGCTACCAATCCGGCACGACCTCACAGAACAGATCCGGGCCCTGGGCCCGCTCCGAGTGCTCTGGCCCTGTGCCGAACAGGATGACCCGACGCGCGCCGTAGGTCTTTGTCAGGCTTACCGCCTTCTGAATGATTTCCTCCGTCACCGCCGTGGTCAGCCATCCTCTCTCGCCCCCCTGCTCCCGGTCTCCCTCGCCTCCCCGAAGACCGTATCAGACAAGAACCCCCGGACACCTGTTCCGGTCTCTCGGGCGGAACGGTCTCATAGCCAGTTCGTGTTCACAGAAGATCCATGTTCACACCCTATGAACAAACCATTTCCGACAACACGGCGTCGCTCGAGGTTCGACTCCTCCCTTGCCCGCCCGTTCCCCTGCCCCACGGCAAAGACCCAGAAGGGCTCGCCTAACTGTGTGCCCCGAGGCAGACAACGTCCACGCCGACGACGAGCGCACGTCGGGCATCTTGAAGAAGAACAGGTAGGTGAGCTGTCCGACGTAATCGCCGCCTGCCGTGCGTACCCGCCTGTCCGGGTGCAGCACACAGGCAGGGACCCAGGCAGGTCTTTGCGGAGGACGTTACGGTGTTTCCAGTGTCAGGGATAGTTTGCCTGTCCCTCATTTTGTCGTGCCTCAGTCTACCCAACGACGACTGTACCACCACACCTGGGAAAGCCCTCGCATCGATAGAAGCTCCTCGCCTGCGAGCCGGGTGTCGAGGCTACTCGCAGGGCCGTCGCCCGCCCACAACGGGGGCATGCGGGAGTAACTTCCGGCTGGGTCGGGGTCGTGCGTCCGCCCACCGGCAGTTCCATCTGCGGCTGGAAATCTTGACGGGATCGACGGACCTTTCTCTCCCGGACGTGGCGCACGTGCCGGCGGCGGGTCGCAAACCCCGGCGCGAGGCGAACCTCCTCGAGCCGCGCCGCGAGCTTCGCCACCTCGTCGGTAGAGAAGCGGCGCGCGTCCCGGGCACGCAGGTAGGGGACGAGCTCTCCGAGGCGAATCACGTTGCCTGGCATCTCCGTCCGAAACTTCGCCCCGCCGGTGAAGACGACGATCGAATGAACGGTGTCTTCCGGGACGCCCAAGTGCTCTCGAACGGCGCGCACGTGCCCCTCGTTCTGCCGCAGCGGATTGAGAAATCGGTGCTTTCGCCACCCGAAGGCCTGGGTCCAATGCTCGTCCCAGCGCTGCCCGTAGATCGCACCGCCCATGTTCTTGGTCTCGATCACGAAGATCCCGGAGGGCGACAAGACCAGATGGTCGATTTGGGTGGTCCCGTATTTGCTGGGGAGGGTGACGTCGTTTAGCACAGCGTAGTCCTCCCCGAGACCCCACCGGAGCATGAGGCGAACCTTGCCCTCGCCGACCCAGCCCTTCACCGCGGGGTGGCGCGGCACGGCCCTGACGAGCCCCAGGAGCACGGCGAGGGCGATGATCCAGCGCAGGTCGAAAGTGGGCAGCACGGGAAACGCCATCGGCATCGACGCCGGCCGCAGCACGCGCATTCCGGGAGGCACGTCCTCTGCCCGCGCCGTGGCCGGGAGCACCGTCCGGTCCACGTACCAGAGCTCGACCGACCCGGACGAGGAGAGGAGGACCAACTCGTCTTTTCCGTACCGCCAAGAAGTTCGCTCCCGAAGGAACTCCTTCGAGCTCTTTCCCCTGCCATAGCGGTCTTCCAGCCGCTGGAGCACCTCCCGGGCGAACGGAGTCGACCGCCCCACGCCGCCCCAGCGCAGGGAGAGGGCGCAAAGCCGCCTGTCCCCCTCGCCGAAATACAGTGTCACCTTGGTCGGGCGCTGGGAGATGGAGGCCTGATACGAAAACTCGGTGGCCGTGTCTTGGTGGGGCCGTACAAGCCTTGGGTCGAACCGCGCGGCTTTTGAGCTGGCCCCGGCCGGTCTAACCGGCAGGTCGGCCCGCTCTGCGGCATCGAGGACGGCCCGGACTGTCATCCCCGAACGAAAGACATGGAACTCGAAGGCCAGCGAAGGCGTCGCCGCGAGGAGCCACCCGGTGAGGAGGAGAGAGATGCCTGCGGCGGTGCGGGTGGCCATGGGCTCCCCCCCTGAGGACGCGAAGGATGTCCCCCTCCTTATCGACGGTCCCCGTCCGCAAGGCAAGGGAGGGCGCCTGGCACCGCCACCCGTTTCGAGACCCGATGAGGCCAAAGCGCTGGTGGCGGGCGTTTCGGGTGGAGTGCTCGGTCTCCAGGTTTTCGATCGTCATGTTACCGAAAAAGGCAGCCCTTCGGCCGAGCCGCCCAGGGCGTCGCCCAGATTTGTGAATGATTTGGCTGTCCCCATTGTCGCCTAGTCTGTGCGTGCCCGCCTGTCTAGGTGCCGTGCACAGGAGGTCTCCCCAGAGGACGCTACAGGGGTTCCATGGCAAGGATATTTTGCCTGTCCCCTCTCCCCCTCTTCCGGCCCACTCCGGTACATTGGGCGGCCTGGGCTAGAAGCCGAGGAGATTCCTCGCGATATCGCTTCGAAGGAGCTCGGAGGTCTTGAAGTGTAGCGTCAGGCCCCGGGTGTCGCGGTAGCAGCGCTCCACGGAGAAGTCGCGGCAGTAACCGTGGCCGTTCATCACCTGGAGGCCGCGCTCGGCCACCCGGACGAGGAGAGGAGGACCAACTCGCGAAGATCGTCGACCGGTTGGGTGAGACCGACCCCGAGGTGACCCGGACCCGGACCCTTCTCGATTTCGTGGAAGGGAAGGAATGAGGTCGATTACCAAGGGCGCAGAGCCACCCAGCCTGACGACCCACCGGCAGAAGGAGCACTCCGACTACGACAACTACCTGGACGAAGACGCCCTGAGCAAGTGCTGGTGACCGAACAGGGGGCGATCTGCTGCTACTGCATGAGCAGAATCCGGAGCCAGCCGGGGGCAATGAAGATCGAGCACTGGCGGTGCCAGGCAGGCTACCCCGCCGAGCAGCTCCGTTACCGCAACTTGCTGGGGGCTTGCCTCGGTGGAGGGGGACAACCGCTACACCGCCATCATTGTGACACTCGGAAGGGGGACCGAGAACAGGGGGCTCACACGTCCAGGTTGCTCACCTCCAGTGCGTGGGTGCGGATGAACTCCTTGCGGCACTCCACGTCCTCCCCCATGAGGACGGTGAAGACCTCCTCGGCGGCCACGGCGTCTTCGAGCTTCACCTGGAGGAGCACCCGGCGTTCGGGGTCCATGGTGGTCTCCCAGAGCTGCTGGGGGTTCATCTCCCCGAGGCCCTTGTAGCGCTGGATCCCGAGGGATTTTCGGCCCTGGTCCAGGAGGGTCTGGAGGAGCGCCTCCTTGTTGGGCGCCTCGGCAAGGAGGGTGTCGGCACCGTCCTTCTTGAGGATCAGGAACGGAGGCTCCTTGAGGTCCTCCAGGGTGTCGTTCACGCGGCAGAGACTCCGGTAGTCGACGGAATCGACCAGCTCGTAGTTGATGGGGCTCGAGCACCATCGCCCGTCGATGAGCTTTGCGGCCTCGAACCGCAGCAGGCTGTGCTCCTGGTCCGTGCCGGTGGGCTCCACCCGATAGCCCCGAGCCTCGAGGGCCTCGCCGAAGGGCCGGAAGGTTTCCGCCGTCTCGAGGCTGGCCGGAGTGGTGAAGCCGTGGTTCGCCAGGATCCGGGTGACGGTGCGGTCGTAGCCGCGCCGCTCGAGGCGGTCCATGTGATACTTGAAATCGAAGATGTGGAGCAGGACCTCCCGGAGGTGCTCGCCGGTGTAGACGGTGCCGGTCTTTTCGATGCGCACGGCGTGGTCGGCGACGGCCTCCCGGACAAGGAAATGGTTGAGCTCCGCCTCGTTCTGCAGGTAGTGCTCCTGCCTGGACTTCACCACGCGGAAGAGGGGCGGCTGGGCAAGGTAGAGGTACCCCCTCTCGATGACCTGGGGCATGACGCGGTAGAAGAATGTGAGGATGAGGGTGCGGATGTGGCTGCCGTCCACGTCGGCGTCGGTCATGATGATGATGTTGTGGTATCGGATCTTCTCGATGTCGAACTCGTCGTGGACCCCGGCGCCGAGGGCGGTGAGGAGGGTGACGATCTCCTTGTTGGAGAGGATCTTCTCCGGGCGCGCCTTCTCCACGTTGAGGATCTTGCCCTTGAGGGGGAGAATGGCCTGGTTCGAACGGTCCCGCCCCTGCTTGGCCGAGCCGCCGGCGCTGTCGCCCTCTACGATGTAAAGCTCGCTCCGGGAGGGGTCTCGCTCCTGGCAGTCGGCAAGCTTCCCGGGCAGGCTCGCGCCGTCGAGGGCACTCTTGCGCCGGGTAAGCTCCTTCGCCTTGCGGGCAGCTTCCCGGGCCCGCGCCTCCTGAATGCACTTGGCTACAACCTGCCGCGCCACCGGCGGATTCTCCTCGAGGAACATCGCCAGCTTGTCGTTGACGATGTTCTCCACCAGGCCCCGCACCTCGGAATTTCCCAGCTTGGTCTTGGTCTGGCCCTCGAACTGGGGGTTGGGGATCTTTACCGAGATGACGGCCGTGAGACCCGCCCGGGCGTCGTCTCCGCTCAGCCCCTCCTTCAGATCCTTGAGCATGTTCTGGGTCTTGGCGTAGTTGTTTAGACATCGGGTGAGCGCCCCCCGAAAACCCGTGACGTGGGTGCCGCCTTCCCGGGTATTGATGTTGTTGGCGAAGCTGAAGACCTTCTCGTTGTAGCCTCCGTTGTACTGGATGGCCACCTCCACCTGCGTGCCGGAGTTCTCCCCGGAAAAGTAGATCGGCGGGTGGAGGGGCTCGGCGCTGCGGTTTAGGTGCTCCACGAACGAGCGGATTCCCCCTTCGTAACAGAACTCCTGGTGCTTGTCGGTCCGGTCGTCATCCAGCGCGATCTTCACCCCGCTGTTGAGAAAAGAGAGCTCCCTGAGTCGCGTGGCGAGCACGTCAAAGGAGAACTCGGTTTCGGTGAAGATCTCGGTGTCGGGCTTGAAACGCAACTTCGTGCCGCGCCTCGTCGTGACACCGGTCTCGGCCAGCGGAGCCAACGGAATCCCTCGGGCGTAGCTCTGGGTGTAGACCTTTCCGTTTCGGCGGATCTCGAGATCCAGGGTCTCGGAAAGGGCGTTGACCACCGAGACCCCCACCCCGTGAAGACCTCCGGACACCTTGTAGGTCTTGTTGTCGAACTTGCCCCCGGCGTGGAGCACGGTCATCACCACCTCGGCCGCCGACGTCCCCGTCTCCTTGTGGGTGTCCACCGGGATGCCCCGGCCGTTGTCGACCACGGTGACGCTGTTGTCGACGTGGATGGTCACGCTGATCTCGTCACAGTATCCGGCCAGGGCCTCGTCGATGGAATTGTCGACGACCTCATAGACCAGGTGATGGAGCCCGGGCGAACCGGTCGAACCGATGTACATGGCCGGACGCTTGCGGACCGCCTGGAGGCCCTCGAGCACTTTGATGGTATCCGCGTTATAGCTTTCTTCGAGAATCGGTCTCATCTCTTCCATGGCAGCTTCGCACTTCCTCCGCGGGATCGGGTCAGACGGCGACCGCGCACCCGGAGTTGAGCCGGTAATATCGGGCGGCAGAAGGGTCAGGGACGGGAATGCAGTCTCGTTCCGTGCCGGCGACGATCACCTGGCCCGGCCAACTCTCCAGAAACCGTCCCAGATAGCCGAGGCGAGCCCTGTCGAGCTCGGAGCCGGGGTCGTCGAGCAGGAAGACCGGTGCCTCCGAGAGAACCGAACGCCCCCACAAGAGAAGGGCAAGTTTCAGGC
This sequence comes from uncultured Thermodesulfobacteriota bacterium, assembly GCA_964647795.1. Classification (GTDB taxonomy): domain Bacteria; phylum Desulfobacterota; class Deferrisomatia; order Deferrisomatales; family JACRMM01; genus JBFLZB01. Next base: position 5,217 of record CAZYJP010000028.1, on the reverse strand, counting down.
TCAGGGCGAGGGTCCTCATCTGACCCTGGGAGGCGAACCGCTCCGCCGGTCTTCCTCCGAGGCGCAGACTCACGCTATCCCGGTGAGGACCCACGCCGGTGTAACCGAGGCGCGAATCCCTCTCTCTCCCCCTGGCGAGGCTCTCCCCCAGGCCCTTGGCCACGTCCTCTGCCTCGGCGTAAGGCGCCCTGCACGCCAAGGCCGTTTCCTCTCCTCCTGAGATCTCGGCGTGGATTCGAGAGAGGACAGGAGTCAGTTCCTTCACCGTCTCGGCCCGTGCGGCATGGACCGCCGCCCCATGCCGGGCAAGCTCCTCGTCCCACACCTCGATTCCCCCGTCTCCTCGGCGCAGACTGGCGTTTCGGTGTCGGAGTACCCGGTTGTAGTCTCGGAGACGGGAGAGGTGGGCGGGATCCCTCACAAATGTCGCCCGGTCCAGGTAGCGCCTTCGCAGGTCCTGACTGCCCCGAGCGAGCTCGATGTCGACAGGGCTGAACAGGACGGTGTGGAACTCCGAGAGATAGGACGACGCACTGGGAGGACTCTTCCCGTCCACCTGCGCGGTTCGCCCGGCGGAGTCCAGCCGGATCCGGAGGCGAACCACCCCGTTGCGCCCTTGAAGTTCCCCCTCCAAGAGGGCTTCGTCAAACCCCAATCCTATCAGATCACGGATTCGCCGAGTACGAAAACTTTGCAGGGTGGAGAGGAGGTGGATCGCCTCGAGGAGATTCGTCTTGCCCTGGGCGTTCTCCCCGAAGAGGATGGAAACTCCCGGCCCGGGTTCCATGAGAACGTCGCCGAGGTTCCGGAACCGGCGCGCCCTCAGGTGCGCCAGCACCATGTCAGTCGACGCGCATGGGCATAACCACGCACAGGGCACGCGGGTCCGCGGTACTGCGCAGGAGACACGGAGAGAGGGAATCCTGTATCGAAAGGAGAATCTCCTCCCCTCCGATCGCTCGCAGGGCCTCCATGACGTACGCCGAGTTGAAGGCGATCTTGAGCGGTGGACCGCTGTACTCTCCGTCGATCTCGTCCCGAGCTTCCCCCATGCGAATGTCGGCGGATGTCAACACGACGCGGTCGCCGTCGGCTTCGAGCATCACGCTTCGACTGTCCTGGTCGCTCAGCAGGGACACCCTCCGGAGCGCGTCGTAGAAGATCGCTCTATTCATCCGCAGACTGTGTGGTGCCTCGGCCGGCACTACCTGTTGATAATTTGGGAAACTCCCCTCGATCAGGGTAATCGCCAGCTCGGTGGACCCTACCCTAGCAAAGACGGCTCCCTCCGAGGCGGCAACACCAAACGATCCCTCGACGTTCTCCAGGACTGTCTTCAACTCGGCCAACCCCTTCTTCGGAATGATCACACCCTCCTCGAAGGGTCTCAGCACGGAATCAACGGGTCGGTCCACGAGGGAGAGGCGGTGCCCGTCCGTGGCAACCATTCGCAGGAGGGTCCGTCCCTCCTCGTCTGTCCACGCTTTCGTGTAGACCCCGCACAGATACAGCCGAGATTCGTCGTTGGAGGCAGCAAAAAGGGTCTTGTCGAGCATCTCCCGGAAGATGCGCGCATCCATGGGCATCAAATCTGCCGGGGGGGGGGTGATGGTCGGGTACTCGTCGGGTTCCGTTCCGGGTAGGTGAAACACGCTTTTTCCAGAGCTCACGGTTACCCATCGGTTCTCCATCACCTCGATGTCCACCGGGCCCTTGGGCATCTCTCTGAGGATCTCGTGGAGCTTTCTGCCGGAGACCGAGATGGAACCCGGGCGCTCGACGCTGCACGGCGCCTGTTGGACGATGCTGACCCTGAGATCGGTGGCTGACACCCGAACCCCATCCGATTCGCTCTCGACAAGGACATTCTCGAGGATGGGACGGGTGGTCTTGCGCTCCAGCACCGATTGAGAGAGAGCGAGCACTGAGGTGAAGGATTCCTGGAGTACCTGGATCTTCATGACCGGCTGACTCCTTCGAATACTGTTTTATTTTTAATAATACATCGTAATAGTAAGTGCTGTGGAATCTGGGGATAACTGATCGTCAGCGAATGAAACTCGGTTTTTCTTCTGTGGAAAACGTTGTGGATAATTGACGTGTTCTCCACAGTGTTCGGATCGTTTGGAGTTCTAAACATCTTTTCGGCAAGTTCATCCCCAGGCGACCCACAGTTTATCCGGATAGGGAGCTGCGGAGGGCTTCGACCTGGGATCGGAGATCGGATTCCTTGGGCAGGGCGGCAGAAATCTTCGAGCAGGCGTACATGACCGTGCTGTGATCTCTGCCGCCGATCTTTTGGCCGATTTCCGGGAAGGAGCACGGCGTGAGCTCTCGGCACAGGTACATCGCGATCTGGCGGGGGAGAGAGAGACCCTTGTTCCGCCGTGGACCCTTGAGGTCTGCCAGGGACACGTGGAAGTGTTGGGATACGGTCTTGAGAATCCGCTCAGGTGTGATGTCGCGCCCGGCGTCGCGGATGAAGTCCTTGAGCACCTCCTTGGCGAGGTCCACCGTGACGGGGTTGTGCGTGAGACTGGCAAAGGCGGCGATCCGCACAAGCGACCCCTCGAGCTCTCTCACGTTGCTCGAGAAATTGTTGGCCAGGAATAAAGCGACTTCGTAGGGAAGGACGATGGATTCGATCTCGGCCTTCTTCTGGAGGATCGCGATCTTGGTCTCGAGGTCCGGTGGCTGGATGTCGGCGATGAGACCCCATTCGAACCGGGACCGCAGGCGGTCTTCCAGGCCGGGGATCTCCTTGGGGAACTTGTCGCTGGTGACGACGATGTTGCGGTGACTCTCGTACAAGGCGTTGAAGGTGTGGAAGAACTCCTCCTGGGTACGTTCCTTTCCCGAGATGAATTGGATGTCGTCCATCAGGAGGATGTCCATGCGCCGGTACTTCTCCCGGAACTCTGGCATCTTCTTCGCGGCGAGAGCCTGTATCAGCTCATTCATGAAGCTCTCGCTATGGACGTAGCACACCCGCGTGTCGGGGTAGGTGGCGAGCTTGAAGTTGCCGATGGCGCTCAGCAGGTGCGTCTTCCCCAACCCCACGCCCCCGTAGAGGAAGAGGGGATTGTAGGTGCGCGGCGACTTTTCGGCCACGGCCAGACACGCGGCGTGGGCGAACTGGTTCGAGGACCCGACCACGAAGGAATCGAAGGTGTACTTCGCGTTCAAACCGATGCGGCGCGCCTTTTCCTGCCAGTCGATGGTCGTCGTGTCCGGCCTGGAGCGAGGAGTTTGGGTTTTGCGAAGGTAGGGTTTGTCCTCCTTCTCGACGACGAAATCAAGGTCGAGGCAGGGGTTTCCCCGACGCTCCAAGCTCTGGCGGATCAGGGAAGGGAAGGCATTGTCCTGGAGCCAATCCACGAAAAACTTGTTGGGAACCTGCAGGGTGAACCGCCCGTCCTGGATTTTCAGGGGGTGGATGGGGAGAACCCATGTCGAAAAGGTGTGCGGCGGAAGGGAACCTTCCAGGTCTTCGAGGACACCCTTCCAGAGATTCTCCATGCGGAAGTCCCGGGAAAATGTTATCCACAGGTGTGGAGAAACCTGTGGATAACAAGGCGAGCTGCGTTCGTGGACGGCTAGTGTGGAGTACGATGGTTTGGGGGGCGTCTGAGGGACGGTGAGGCCCCCGACGGTCAGGAGACTAACAAAGGCCGAGCCGGCCAGGCAAGGGGTTTGTTTTCCTCCCCCGCCGGAGCGAGAAACAAGGTCTGTTGACGCAACCTCGCGTGTGCGCTACTGTTTCCGGCCGGTCAAGGGGTCTGCTGACGCCCTGTCGGAATAGAGGAACCCAGGGGAGGCGCTATGGCAAGTGACGCCAAGAGAGCGCAGAAATCGGCGCTCAAGAGGAAGAAGAGGGAAAAACGGGTCCAGGAGGAGAAGGCGCAGCTCCGAGCGGCGAGAGAGAACTCCGGGGGACGGGCGCTCCTGTCCCGCCTGGGGGACTTTCCGGTCTTCGAGTGCGTGGTGAGCAGGGGATGGAGGGAGAGGGGACTCGCCCACGTGCTCCTGGCCCGAAAATCTCCCGAAGGCGCCCTGGTGGTGGGGGGGTACTACGTCGACACTCTGTGCACGGGGCTCAAGGACACCGCCGTGATCCCCAACGTGACCGAGGAGGACTACCGGGAGCGGGTGAAGCCCAACGTGTTCAACGATCCGGTGGAGTTCGAGGACTGCTCCCCCGGACAGGCCCGGGCGCTCGTGGAGGGGGCGGTGGATTTCGCGGCGTCCCTTGGGATCAAGCCCAACAAGCGGTGGGCGGAGTCGAAGCGGGTGTTCGAGGGGATCAGCCCGGACCCGGAGGGGATCGCCTTCGGCCGTGCCGGGAGGCCGTGCCTGGTGGTGCGCGGACAGGAGAACGTGGCGGGAGTGAGGGCCAAACTGGACCGGACCCTGGGGCCCGGGAGCTACCTGGTGGAGGGGGGAGGGCCTTCTTGAGGTTCCGGAACGGAACAAGGCCGTCGGACTGAGCCGACGGCCCCGCGGTTCCGAGTGGTGCCCAGGGACGGAATCGAACCGCCGACACGAGGATTTTCAGTCCTCTGCTCTACCGACTGAGCTACCTGGGCGCCAGAGAGGCCCGGAAGGTTAGTTCAGGCGGTGGACGGGTGTCAAGGCGGAAACCGGGGACCCGGCAACGGGTCACTTCTTCGACTCCTCCTCCCCAAAGATATCGCCAAAATCGAGGTCCAGCAGCTCCTCTCCGGGTTTTTCCTCTGCTTCCTGGTTCGCCCCTTCTTCGTAGTTGGTGCGCTCCACGAGCCCTTCGAAGGATTCGTCGAAATCGAGGGAGCCCAAGAGCTCGGAAGCCTCGGCCGGGGGGGGGTCGGCGCCGAATTCGGGGCGAGCGGTGGGCGGCGGCGCCTCGGCGGCTGGAGGGTTCGGGGGCGCAATCAACGGCGCCCGGTCCTCTGGGGAAACCGCTATGATCTGGAGGAGCGAGCGGGTGTCCCGAAGATCGGCGCCGCACCGCTTGCAGGCGTCGAGGTAGTCGAAACTCGTGTAGCTGCACTTGGGACATTTCATGGTGATCTCTCCTTCGAGGACGCGATCATCGCGGAAACCCTATCATGGGAGGTGCGGGGCCTCAAGATCGCCCCCCCAGGACAAGGCGACCGCCAGGGCAGCGACGGCGGCCGTCTCGGAGCGAAGGATGCGCGGTCCAAGCGAGACCGGAACGACGTAGGGCGGCGTGCGCAA
>CAZYJP010000027.1:0-13356 GCA_964647795.1 uncultured Thermodesulfobacteriota bacterium | reverse complement strand
CGTCCGTGAGGTATTCGCGTGGCACGCCGAGTCGCGGGTCGCGGAGGTTGCCGGCGAGGCCGGCCGTGAAGTCGGGCACCTCGAGGGGAGCCGAGGTGGAGTCGCGCGCGTCCGGGCCCGCGATGGCGTTGAGGACGAGCGCCGCGTCTTCGACCGAGCGGGTGAAGGGCCCGATCTGGTCCAGACTCGAGGCGAACGCCACCAGACCGTAGCGGCTCACCCGGCCGTAGGTTGGCTTGAGGCCGACGACCCCGCAGCACGCAGCCGGCTGACGGATGGAGCCCCCCGTGTCGGAGCCGAGGGTCGCCACGGCGAGGCGGGAGGCGACGGCAGCAGCGCTTCCGCCGCTGGAGCCCCCTGGGACCCGGTCCGGGTCCCAGGGGTTTCGCACCGGCCCGTACGCCGAGTTCTCATTGGAGGAGCCCATGGCGAACTCGTCCATGTTGAGTTTCCCCAGGATCACCGCACCGGCCCTCCGGAGCCTCTCGACCGCCGTTGCGTCGTACGGGGGGACGAAGCGTTCCAGGATCCTCGAGCCGCACGTCGTGCGCACGTCTCGGGTGCAGAGGAGGTCCTTCAGGGCGAGGGGAATTCCCGTGAGAGCCCCGGCCTGCCCCCTCCGGATCGCCGCGTCCGCGGCCTGGGCCTGGTCCAGCGCCTGCTCGGGGGTGGGGGTGAGGTATGCCCCGATTCGGGGGTTGAGCGCCTCGACCCGTTCCAGGTACCCCCGGGTGACCTCTACGCTGCTCACCTCGTGCCGATCCAGGAGGAGGCGCAACTCGCGGGCAGTCTTCGAGAGGAGCTCCATAGCGCTCTCCTGTGGGCGGTCGGGTCAGGCCTCGATGACCTTGGGCACCCGAAAACAGCCCTGTTCCGCGTCCGGGGAGTTGGCCAGGGCGACGCCTTGCGGGAGGGAGGACCTCACCGTGTCCTCCCGCAAGGGAGTGGCGGCCTCCAGGACGTGGGCCATGGGTTCGACCCGGTCGAGGTCGAGCTCCCCGAGTTTCTCCACGTACTCCAGGAGGCGCGAGAGCTCCTCGGCCATTCGCCCCACTTCCTCGTCGGTGAAGGTGAGGCGGGCCAGGGCTGCCACGTGCAGGACCTCCTCTTTGCCGATCTTCATGGGAGTCTCCTGGAGCCGCTCTCGGCGTCGGCCGGCGGGGGGCCCGGGAACGGGACCCCGAGGAAGGGGGCGGAAGCTAACACAGGGACCCAGGGGGAGCAAGAGGACCCTGGATTCCAGAGGACCCTGGATTCCAGTTGCGGGTCCTGGCTTCCAGCGGGTGGGGCGGCAACGTGTCGAACCGTGCGCAGCCGAGACACGAGCGGCAGAGGCCGTTCGTCCCGTCCGAGGCGGTGGGCTAAACCCCGGTCCGCCTCGTGCCGATAGAGGGCCCGTGGGGCGGTGCGTCTTGACTGGAGCAGTCCAAATGGTATGGTACGGCGGGTTTTCTCCCGTCCACGCCAGGAGGCAGAGATGCGTCGGCATGCACTGCTATGCGCCGGTGGGGTCATCTTGCTCGCCGGTTGTGCCGCAAACGGTTCCAACACCCGATCTTCCGACCCGGAGCCTGCCGTTGCGGAGTTGCGCCGGGCGACCTCCCGGCTCGAGCTGAGGCTCGATGAGGTGACCCTCCAGCTCCTCGCCTTGCGTGAGCGGCTGGATGCGCAGGAGGAGGCGTTGGCGTCGCTCCACGGTGCAGGGAAGGAGCCGGAGGCCCAGCCGCCGCTTCGGGTGGTGCGGCTGGATCCACCTCCGCCCGGAGTGGAGGAAGGGCAAAGGGAGGCCCTGCGCACGGAGGTCCCGGAGGCGGATCTGTACCGGAGGGCGTTCCATGCCTACCGGGAGGGGCGTCATGGGCAGGCGATCCTCGACTTCGAGGAGTTCCTGTCCCGGAACCCCGATCACGAGTACGCGGACAACGCCCAATACTGGATCGGGGAGTCCTACTACTCCCAAGGGGAGTATGAACAGGCGGTGGTGGAGTTCAACCGGGTGATCGAGGCGTACCCCCAGCGGGAAAAGGCCCCCGACGCGCTGTTCAAGATCGGACTGGCCTACGAGCGGCTGGGAGAACCGGAGCGGGGCGCCGTCTTCCTGCGGCGCGTGGTCTCCGAGTACCCTCGGAGCGAGGCGGCCCTCCAGGCCCGGAAACTCCTGAGCGTTCAGCCCTGAGGAGGGCGCGGGAGGTTGGCGTGCGAAGAGCGAGCGTGGTGCTGGTCGGTGTCGTAGCCCTGTGGATGGCGAGCCCCGCCCCGGCCGAACAGGCCGACCACGAGGTGGTGCGGGGGGACACTCTCTGGGACCTGTCGGGGCGTTTCTGGGACGACCCCTGGACCTGGCCCGAGCTGTGGGCTCTGAATCCCCACTTCCGAAACCCCCACATCATCTTCCCCGGGGACCCGGTCTTCCTCCGCCGCCCCGGCCCCCGAGTGATGGGCTCCGTTGAGGACCGGGTGGTGCGGCTCCCCCTGGATCGTCTGCAGGTCACTAGCCCTGGCCCCGACCTCGAGAGGGGCTCGGGCGAGGCCGCCGGTGCGGCGGGCCGCCCCGCGGTCTCGGTCACCAGGGGGAAGGGGCTGGATTTCATCTCCCCGAGCCGGCTGGTGCGACTGGGGACCGTGGACAACCGGTATCAGGTGAAGGAGGCCTACGCGACGGGCGAGGACCTGGAGATCGCCCTCTCGCCGGGAGCCGCCCTGAGACCCGGCGAGAGCGTCACCCTGATCGATGACTCCGAGAGAGTGCTGCACCCTGTGAAGGGGCACCCGGGCGGGTACTTCGTCCGGGTTCTCGGCCAGATGGAGGTGGTGAGCGTGGAGGGCCACCGGGCGATCGGCTGGCTCTCCGAGGCGTATGACGCGGTGGAGGACGGGGACGGTGTGGTGGCCTATCGGGCGCCGGTTGGCCAGCTCACCCTCCACGCGGCCCGCCCGGGACTGGAGGGGCTCATTCTGCGGGGGGCCCCGGGGCAGATCTACTTCTCCTCCGACGACGTGGTCTTTCTCGACCGGGGTTCGAGCCACGGCCTGGAGCCCGGGGCGACCCTCGAGATCCCGGTGCGCAAGGGCAGGCGGGAAGCGCAGGGGTTGGTGGACCTGCGCACTCCCTTGGCCCGGTTGCTGGTCGTCCAGGTCCAGGACACCACCGCCACCAGCCTCGTCCTCGAGAGCCGGGCCGCCCTCGAGGCGGGCGACCGCTTCGTGGCAGCAGGCCTTTCCCCTTGACACCCTGAAGACCCCTTCCCTATAGTCAGCGTTTCCATAATTCTCGGGGACGCCCTGCGCGCCGCGCCCGGGCGGGGGTCTCGCCATGTTCGAAAGCCTTTCGGAAAAGCTGGCCGGAGTCTTCGGGGCTCTGCGGTCCAAGGGACGGCTGGGCGAGCGGGACATCGAGGCCGCCATGAGGGAGGTTCGGCTCGCCCTCCTGGAGGCCGACGTCCACTACAAGGTCGTCAAGAGTTTCGTCGACGCGGTGAAGGCGCGGGCCCTGGGGCAGGAGGTGATGAAGAGCCTCACCCCGGGTCAGATGGTGGTGAAGATCGTCCACGAGGAGCTCGTCCGCATGATGGGCGAGCACTTCGTTCCCCTGGACCTGAAGGGCACCCCTCCGGTGCCGGTGCTCCTGGTGGGGCTCCAGGGGTCGGGCAAGACGACCAGCGCCGGCAAGCTTGCCCTTCACCTGAAGCGCGACCTCAAGCGGCGCCCGTACCTCGTCCCGGCTGACGTGTACCGTCCGGCAGCGATCGATCAGCTCAAGAAGCTGGCCGACGAGCTGGGGCTTCCCGTCTTCGACTCCGACCCGTCCCAGGACCCCGTTGCGATCTGCCGAGCGGCGCGGGAAGAGGCTCGCCGGTCGGGATGCGACGTGCTGATCGTCGACACGGCGGGTCGGCTCCACGTCGACGAGGTCCTGATGGAGGAGCTCCGGCGCATTTCGGTGCTCCTGGAGCCTCGGGAGACCCTCCTGGTGGCCGATGCGATGACGGGTCAGGACGCGGTCAACGTGGCCCGGGAGTTCGACTCCGCGCTGGGGGTCACGGGTGTGGTGCTCACCAAGCTGGACGGTGACGCCCGGGGCGGGGCTGCGTTGTCCATCCAGGCGGTCACCCGCAAGCCGGTGAAGCTCGTGGGAGTGGGGGAAAAGCTCCAGGCGCTGGAGGTCTTCCACCCCGAGCGGATGGCGTCGCGCATCCTGGGGATGGGCGACGTCATGAGCCTGATCGAGAAGGCCGAGGCGGCCCTGGATCAGGAGACCGCCGAGGATCTGGAGAAGAAGCTCCGGAAGAATGCCTTCACCCTGGAGGATTTCCGGGAACAGCTCAAGATGGTGCGGAAACTGGGGAGCATGGAGGACCTGCTCAAGATGATCCCGGGGGTGGGCGGCGCCCTGAAGGGGGCCAAGCCCGACGAGGGGGAACTGACCCGTGTGATCGCGATCATCGACAGCATGACGCCGCTCGAGCGGCGCAAGCCCGACGTCCTCAACGCCAGCCGCCGCCGCCGCATCGCGACCGGCAGCGGCACCCGGGTGGAGGACGTGAACCGCCTCATGAAGCGCTACCAGGAGGCCCGCAAGGTCCTCAAGCGGATGGGCCGGTTGGGTGGCGGGGGCCGGATGGGCCCGATGGGGAAGATGGGAAAACTGCTGGGCAAGGGCCTCGGGCACCTGCCCCTTGCTCGGTGACGGAGGGTCGCGCCTCCTCAACCGCGAAGAGACGATCGCACCCACCTGTTCGGAGGAATGTACATGGCTGTGAGGATCAGGCTGGCTCGCCACGGAGCCAAGAAGCGACCCTATTACCGCATCGTGGCCGCCTCGTCCGAGGCTCCCCGGGACGGCCGGTTCCTGGAGGTGTTGGGCACCTACAACCCGCTCACCGATCCGGCGACCATCACCGTCAAGAAGGACCGCCTACTCGATTGGCTCGGCAAGGGCGCCCAGCCTTCCGACACGGTGCGGAGTCTCCTGCGGAAATCAGGGGTCTTGGCCAAGGCGCAGGCCCAGGACTGAGTCCCCGGGAGCAGCAGTCCGTGCCGCGGGTCCGGTACGTGGCGGTGGGCAGAGTCGGCCGGCCCCACGGGGTGCGCGGTGAGGTCCGGGTGGAGGTGGGGCCCGGGTTGCCCCTGGGGTTGCGAGGGTACTCCCGGGTATATCTGGGGAAGGCAGGCGACCCCCGACCTGCCGAGGTGGAGTCGGCTCGACTCCACGGGCGGTTCCTGCTGGTGAAGTTCGCAGGCGTCGACGACGTCGACGCGGCGCGCGCCTTGGCGCATTCCGTGCTCTCCGTGGAGCGGGCCGAGATGCCTCCCCTGGAGGAGGGGGAGTACTACCACGCCGACCTGCTCGGCTGCAGGGTCGTGGACGAGGGCGGCGCGGAGCTGGGCCGGGCCGTCGACGTGTTCTCTTCGGGTGCCCACGATCTGCTGGTGGTGGCGGGAGCGGACCGCCGGGAATGGATGCTCCCGGTCCTGCAGTCGACGGTGCTCGGGATGGACCTGGAGGCTGGGGAGATTCGGGTACGGGTCCCAGAGGGACTGCTCGGGTGAAGGTCGCCGTGGTCACCCTGTTTCCCGAGTACTTCCGGGGCCCACTGGAGGCCGGGATCCTGGGCCGTGCCCGGGAGGGGGGGGCGGTGGAGGTCGATCTGGTGGACCTCCGGGCCTTTGGGGAGGGCCGCCACCGGGTGGTCGACGACTACCCCTTCGGCGGCGGCGCCGGGATGGTGATGAAGCCGGGTCCCGTGGTGGCCGCCATCGAGGCGGTGAGGGAGGGGCAGCCCGGGTGCCGCGTGGTGCTCCTCACCCCCCAGGGCCGCCCCTTCCGGCAGGACACCGCGCGGGATTTCGCCGGGGAGCAGCGGCTGGCGCTGGTGTGCGGGCGCTACGAGGGTTTCGACGAGCGGATACGCGGGTTTTGTGACGACCAGGTCTCCATCGGGGACTTCGTCCTGATGGGCGGTGAGGCCGCGGCCCTGGCCGTGATCGAGGCGACGGCCCGGCTGCTGCCCGGGGTGCTCGGCGCGGCGGAGTCCCCGGAGGAGGAAAGCCTGGCGGAAGGCCTCCTGGAGTACCCCCAGTACACCAGGCCCAGGGATTTCCGAGGGCTTGTGGTCCCGGAGGTCCTTCTGAGCGGCCACCACGGCGAGATCTCCGCGTGGCGTCGCCGCCAGGCGGTCGAGCGAACCGCTCTTCGCCGGCCCGACCTGCTCGGGGGGGCTCGGCTCACCCCGGAAGAGCGGGCCCTGGCAGAACGGGTTCGCGCCGGAGAGGCCGGGTGAGGGAGCGGATCTCTCTCGCGCTGGTGCACCACCCGACCTTGGACCGTCGGGGTGCAGTGGTGGCCACCGCGGTCACCACTCTGGACTTGCACGACCTGGCGCGGTTGGGGCGGACCTACGGATTGGGCGGGGTCTACGCCACGACCCCCCTGAGGGGCCAGCGCAGCCTGGTGGCTCGGCTTCTGAAACACTGGGTGGGTGATGGTGCGGGCGGCCGGCTCAACCCATGCCGTCGTGAGGCCCTGGAGGGCCTACGGGTGGTGGAAAGCCTCGCGGAAGCCTCACGGGAGATGGAGCGTCTCTGGGGAGAACCCCCTGTGACGATCGGGACCAGCGCTCGGGAGGGGCAGGACCGCCTGACCTTTCGAGAGGCCCGGGCGCTCTTGGGAGCGAGCCGTCAGCCGGTTCTGCTGGTCTTCGGCACGGGGTGGGGGCTTGCCCCAGAGGCCGAGGCCGCGTGCCGGTGGGTGCTCGAGCCGGTACGGGGTGCAGCCGGGTACAACCATCTCTCGGTGCGCACGGCGGCCGCCATCGTTGTGGACCGCCTCCTGGCGCAGGAGTAGGCTGTCCGACCCCGGACAAGGGCGGTTGCGGCGGCGCCGAGACCGACGGAATCGGGAACTCGCGGCCTGTGGTTCCTGAAAAGAACAGACAACAAAGGTACAAAGTTCCCAAGAGTCAAGGAGATTCCCATGAATACGCTCGATCTGATCGAACGGGAAAACATGCGTATGGACATCCCCTACCTGAGGTCGGGGGACAAGCTGCGCGTTCACTACAAGATCAAAGAGGGCGAGAAGGTGCGCACCCAGATCTTCGAGGGAGTGCTGATCGCCCAGCACCGGGGAGGAGCCCGCGCTTCGATCACGGTCCGCAAGGTGAGCTTTGGGGTCGGGGTGGAGCGGGTGTTCCCCCTGCACAGCCCCCGGATCGAGAAGATCGAGATCGTGGCTCACAGCCGGGTTCGCCGTGCCAAGCTCTACTACCTGCGCAATCTGCGGGGCAGGGCAGCCCGCCTCAAGGAACTGCGTCTCGACTGAGGCATGGGCCGCACTTCCCGCTGCCTGGGGGGCCCGGATCGGGAAACCCACGCCCGGGGCTATCTCCGGGTGTGCGGCCTCGACGAGGCGGGTCGGGGCCCCCTGGCGGGTCCCGTCGTGGCTGCGGCGGTGGTCCTGGCTCCGGAGTCCCAGATCCCGGGGCTGGACGACTCCAAGCGACTCACGCCCGGGGCGCGGGCCCGTCTGGATGCGGTCGTCCGGAGGGAGGCACTGGACTTCGCGATCGGCGTAGCCGATCCGGCGGAGATCGACACCCTCAACATCCTGCAGGCCAGCTTGCTGGCCATGGGCCGGGCGGTGGCGGGGCTCTCGGCCCCGCCGGACTTTCTGCTCGTGGACGGGAACCAGCCGGTCCCCAGCCCCATCCCCCAGCGGACCGTGGTGGGCGGCGACGGTCTCTCCACCGCGATCGCGGCCGCTTCGATCCTGGCCAAACAGCACCGGGACGCCTTGATGGAAGAGTACGCCCGGGAGTACCCAGGGTACGGCTTCGAGGGGCACCGAGGCTACCCCACATCGGACCACCGGGAGGCCCTGCGCCGACTGGGCCCCTGCCCCATCCACCGCCGCTCCTTTCGGGGCGTGTGTGCCGTCAACGGGACTCTCGTCCAACCCGGCCTCTTCCCCCTTGCAGACCCGTGACCAAGCGCCTCGGCGATCTGGGGGAAGAGCTGGCCGTGCGCCATCTCCAGTCCCTGGGCTACCGGGTGGTCGCACGAAACTACCGCTGCCGCCTCGGTGAGCTCGACTGCGTGGCGGTGCAGGGCCGGACCCTGGTCTTTCTCGAGGTCAAGGCCCGCCGCTCCGACGACTTCGGGGGTCCGCTCGAGGCGGTGGACCGGCGAAAGCGCCGCCGCATGACCCGCCTCGCCCGATACTACGCCCTGCAGCACAACCTCGGTGACGTGGCCCAGCGCTTCGATGTGGTCGCGGTCTGGTTCGAGGGGGGAGCGCCCCGGGTCGAGGTGTTCCCCAACGCCTTCGAAGCCGAGGACTGAGAGCCTTCTGACCCGCCCCCCTTGTGTGGTACAACGCCCGGGCACCGCGACCCGGACCCTTGGGAGAGATCATGCACACCCGTTCGAACCTCCTTCCCGTCGCCATCGAAGAGGAGATGAAGCGCTCCTACCTCGACTACGCCATGAGCGTGATCATCGGCAGGGCGCTCCCGGACGTGCGCGACGGGCTGAAGCCCGTGCACCGGCGGGTCCTCTTCGCGATGCACGACCTCGGGAACCGCTGGGACAAACCGTACAAGAAGTCTGCCCGCGTGGTCAGCGACGTTATGGGCAAGTACCATCCCCACGGCGACGCGGCCATATACGACACCATGGTGCGGATGGCCCAGGACTTCAGCCTGCGCTATCCCCTCGTCGAAGGGCAGGGGAACTTCGGCTCCATCGACGGCGACGCCCCCGCGGCCATGCGGTATACCGAAGTGCGCATGGCGAAGCTCGCCGGTGAGATGCTGGCCGACATCGAGATGGAGACGGTGGACTTCATCCCCAACTACGACGGCTCCCTCACCGAGCCCGTCGTGATGCCTTCGCGGTTTCCGAACCTCCTGACGAACGGCAGCTCGGGCATTGCCGTGGGTATGAGCACGAACATCCCCCCCCACAATCTGGGGGAGCTCTGCGACGCGCTGATTCTCCTCATCCGGAAACCCGAGGCCAGTATCGCCGAGCTGATGCAGGTCCTCCCCGGGCCGGACTTCCCCACGGGCGGCTTCATCTACGGGATCCGGGGGATTCACGAGGCCTACACCACCGGCAAGGGGCTCCTGCGCTTGCGGGCGCGCACCGAGGTGGAGCCCCACCCCCGGACCGGCAGGGAGGCCATCATCGTCACCGAGGTCCCCTATACCGTGAACAAGGCCAAGCTCGTCGAAGAGATCGCCGAGCTGGTTCGGGAGAAGCGGATCGAGGGGATCTCCGATCTGCGGGACGAGTCCGACCGGCAGGGGTTGCGGGTCGTCGTAGAGCTCAAGAAGGGGGAAGACCCGAGGGTGGTGCTCAACCAGCTCTACAAGCACACCCGCATGGAAGTGGCGTTCGGGGTCAACCTCCTTGCGATCGTGGGCAACCAGCCGCGGGTCCTGACCATCAAGGAGGCTCTTGGGCATTTCATGGATCACCGGCGGGAGGTAACGGTCCGCAAGATCCACTTCCGCCTGCGGAAGGCGCGCGAACGGGCGCACCTGCTCGAGGGGCTCAAGATTGCCCTGGACAACCTGGATGCCGTGATCGCCCTGATCCGGCGGTCCCCCTCGCCGGCCGAGGCTCGTGAGGGCCTCATCGCGGAGTTTGCCCTCTCCGAGGCCCAGGCGAGACACATCCTGGACCTGCGGCTGCACCGCCTCACCGGGCTCGAGCGGGAGAAGATCCTGGAGGAGTACCGGGAGACCCTGCGTCTGATCGAGGAGTTGGAGGGCATCCTGGCCGACGACCGCAAGGTCATGGACCTGCTGGTTTCGGACTTCGAGGAGATCCGGGCCAAGTACGGTGATGAGCGGCGCACCGAATTGGTGGCCCACACCGAGGAGATCACCGCCGAAGACCTCATTGCCGAGGAAGAGATGGTCGTCACCGTCTCGCACACCGGCTATATCAAACGAAACCCTGTGTCCCTCTATCGCAGCCAGCGGCGGGGAGGGAAGGGGCGCCTCGGGATGGTCACCCGGGAGGAGGACTTCGTCGAGCACCTCTTCGTGGCCAGCACCCACACCTACCTGCTGTTCTTCAGCGACCGTGGCAAGGTGTACTGGCTCAAGGTCCACGAGATTCCCCAGGCAGGGGCGGCGGCCCGGGGAAAGGCCATCGTGAATCTCCTGCCCCTGGAAAAGGGTGAGACGATCTCCGCCTACCTCCCCGTGAAGGAGTTTCGCCCCGGGGCCTTCGTGTTCATGGCCACGAGGAAGGGGATCGTCAAGAAGACGGACCTCATGGCCTTCTCCCGCCCCTGGAGGAACCGGGGCATCCAGGCGCTCACCGTGGACGAGGGAGACGATCTGATCGTCACCCACCTGACGGACGGGGAGCAGGACATGGTGCTCAGCACCCGGCGCGGCTTGGCGATCCGGTTCCCTGAGGCCGAAGTCCGGGCTACCGGCCGCACCAGCCGGGGCGTGAAGGGGCTCGACCTCCAGGAGGGTGACGCCGTGGTGGCTGCCGAGGTGACCCGGCCGGGAACCACGTTGCTCACGGTGACCGAGAACGGGTACGGGAAGCGCACCGAACTGTCCGAGTACCGTCGCCAGTCCCGGGGGGGCAGGGGGACCATCACGATCAAGACCACCGCCCGAAACGGAGCGGTGACCAAGGTCGTGGCGGTGGAGGAAACCGAGCACGTGCTCCTCATCGCGAGCAGTGGAAAGCTCATCCGCATTGGCGTGTCCGGCATCCCGGTGATCGGCCGGAACACCCAAGGGGTCAAACTCCTCGAGGTGGAGCCCGGCGAGACCGTGGTATCCCTGGCCCGGGTGATCGACGAGGAGGAGGAATAGGAGGAAAAAGTTTTCACCTGCGAACCCTCAAGTCGAGCGGCTCGGCGTCCGATACTGCCTTTGCAGTGCCATTGTTCCGGGCCAAACTTGACACAGTGTCGGGGCGTCTTATGCTAATAAGCTTTGCCGGAATTTTCCCGGATATCGGCACTTCCGATCCCTGAGGGTTACCGATAGGGCTTCGAATGCTCCTTCACTGGGGCCCCCTGCCTAGGAGAGCTGCATGGCCTTCTGGAAGCCGAAGAACCTTGTGGGCCTCGATATCGGAAGCCACTCGATCAAGATCCTGGAGCTCAAGAACCAAAAGAACGGCTTCGAGCTCAAGAACTTTGGAATTGTGCAACTCCCTCCGGAAGCCATCGTAGATGGCGTCATCATGGACTCCGCGGTCGTCGTCGAATCGATCCGCAGCCTTGCCTCCAGCCTCAAGATCCGAAACAAGAACGTCGCCACCTCGGTCTCCGGTCACTCCCTGATCATCAAGAAGATCCAGCTGCCTCTCATGACCGAGGGGGAGCTGGAGGAACAGATCCAGTGGGAGGCCGAGCAGTACATCCCATTCGAGATCGACGAGGTGAACTTAGACTTCCAGATCCTCGGACCGCTCTCCGACGAGGAGGGGCAGATGGAAGTACTGCTCGTGGCGGTGAAGAAGGACATCATCAATGACTACACGGCGGTGATTACCGAGGCGGGGTTCGTCCCCCAGGTGGTGGATGTCGATGCCTTCTCCCTGGAGAACATCTTCGAGGTCACGTACCCCGAGTACCTGGACAAGACAGTGGTGCTGATCGACGTGGGCGCCAGCATCATGAACATCACCGTGCTCAAGAACGGGATCAGCACCTTTACCCGGGACATCACGGTGGGAGGCAGCAACTTCACCGAGGAGATCCAAAAAGAGCTCGGCATCGGGTATGAAGAGGCCGAGTTGCTCAAGCTCGGAGGCCGGTCGGACCGGGCTGTCCCCACCGATGTCCTCGACGTCCTGCACCTGACCAGCGAGAACGTGGTCCTGGAGATCCAGCGCTCGCTGGATTTCTTCAGCGCGACCGCGGCGGAGGAGGAGATCCACCGAATCTTCCTCTCCGGAGGCTCCTGCCGGATCCCGGGGCTTGCCACGGCGGTGGAGGAGAAGGTGGGCGCGCCGGTTGAGATCCTCAGCCCGTTCCGGGGGATCCAGGCTTCCGAGAAGCTCTTCGACCCCGACTACTTGGAGGCCATCGGGCCGGTGGCCGCCGTCGCAGCCGGTCTCGCGCTGCGGAGGACGGACGACCGATGATACGGATCAATCTCCTCCCTGTCCGCGCCGAGAAAAAGCGGGAGACACTGCGCCGGCAGCTCGTCCTGGGGCTGGCGGTGTTCCTGCTGCTCTGTGCCGGGATTG
This sequence comes from uncultured Thermodesulfobacteriota bacterium, assembly GCA_964647795.1. Taxonomy (GTDB): domain Bacteria; phylum Desulfobacterota; class Deferrisomatia; order Deferrisomatales; family JACRMM01; genus JBFLZB01. The sequence continues at coordinate 1,122 of CAZYJP010000027.1, read as the reverse complement.
CCGGGGTCCACCTCATGTTGCGCAGCGACATACAGGATCTTCAGGTCCGCATCGCGCAGCGTCAGGCTGAGATTTCGCGGCTGCAGGCCATCATCGGTGAGGTGAGGGAATTCCGGAAGAAGAAGCGGGATCTCGAGGAGAAGATCGAGATCATCGCGCAACTCGAGGCGCGCCAGAGGGGGCCCGTGCGGGTCCTCGACGAGCTGGCCCGCATCGTCCCCAAGGATATCTGGATCGAGAAACTCAAGGACACGGGAGGTGCGCTCTCCTTGGAAGGGTATGCCATCGACAACCAGACCATCGCCCGATTCATGACGAGCATGGAGGAGAGTCCCTGGTTTCAGGGCGTCCGCTTGGATGTCACCAAGCAGGTCACCAAGGGGGGGGTCAACCTGAAGTCCTTCTCCATCCGAGCGTCCGTAGCCTACAGGAAGGCGGGGTGATCCATGGCCGGAGCGGTCGACGCCTATCTCAAGTGGTCGGGGCGCAAGAAGGCCCTCGTGTGGGTGGTGCTCTGCGCGGTGGTCGGGGCAGGCTACTACTTTGCCCTGTTCCAGCCGAGCCTTGAGGAGCTTCGCAGCCTCGAGGCGCAGTACGAGAAGCTCGGCAAGGAGCTGCGGGAGAACCAGGCCATTGCCGACAACCTGGCCCAGGTGAAGGAGGAGGTCCGTCGGCTGGACGAGAAGCTCAACGAGGCGAAGCAGAAGCTCCCGGAACAGGAGGAGATCCCCACGCTCCTGCAGAAGGTCAGCGATCTCGGCAAGGAGGCCGGCCTCGAGTTCCTCCTCTTCAAACCTGGGGCGCCCGTGCCGAGGGACTTCTACGCTGAAGTGCCTCTGGAGCTCCAGGTCTACGGTTCGTACCACGATCTGGCGGCCTTCTTCGACAAGGTCGGCCGCCTGGACCGGATCGTCACGATCGAGAGCAGTGACCTGGGGACGCCGAAGGCGACCCCAGGGGGTCTGAAGCTCACGGCCAATTGCCGTGCGGCGACGTTCAAGTTCCTGGAGCCCGGCGAGGTAGCCGCCCAGGCGACGACGACGGGAGGCCAGCGGAGATGAGCGCCTTGAGAAAGACGGCGATGGCGGCCGGACTGGCGGCGCTCGCGGCCTGCGGGGCCGA
>CAZYJP010000026.1:0-13689 GCA_964647795.1 uncultured Thermodesulfobacteriota bacterium | reverse complement strand
CCCTGACGATGCGGAAGATGGCCTTCCACTGTCGGGCTGCCGGCACGGGCATGCCCTTCCCGGGGCCCGGCGCCTGATCGGCGGCGGCCGGCGCCTCCGCAGCACCGTTCCCCTTGCGGGAGGCCGGTGCGCGGCGCCGTGCGCTGGCCTTGGGGCGATCCTTCATCCTGTGACCCCTTCTCCCGTGGTCCCTCCGACGCTCCCCTCCCGCCCTTTTATCCCCTATTCCAGAACCAGTCCAGTCCCTTCCAGACTTCAGGCTGGCCATCCCGGGGCAATCCGCGTAAAACCAAGCTGTTTCGCCGAGGGCGCCCTCGGCCGCGCCGACGGGGAGGTAACTCCGGAAGCGCACCGCCGCCACCAGGCAACCTCCAGTGGTCAGTTCTCCACAGCGTGACGGTCGGTGACGGCAAGCGGGAGGGAGCCAGACGGAGGAGCGGATGGGCCGGTCCCTTGGGGTCGGTGTTCCCGGGGTGTTCGACCATCGGGACTGCGGGACTTGCAAGGGGGAACGCGATGAAGCCGGTGCTCGAACACCCCTGGCTGCTTACCCCCGCCGAGGCCGCGGCACTGCAGGACGAGCTACGGCAGCGGGTGGAGCGCGTCGACCGCCTGTCCGCGATTCGTCATGTCGCCGGGGTGGACGTGGGGTACGAGGAGGGCGGCTCCGTGACGCGGGCGGCCGTGGGTGTCCTCACCTTTCCGGGCCTCGCGCCCGCCGCCCGTGCGGTGGCCCGGAGGCCCGTAGAATTCCCCTACGTGCCGGGGCTGCTCTCGTTTCGGGAGCTTCCGGCGGTGCTGGCGGCCCTCTCCCGGATCGAGACAGCCCCGCAGATCATCCTCTGCGACGGCCAGGGGGTCGCGCACCCCCGCCGGTTCGGCATCGCCAGCCACCTCGGCCTCCTCCTGGACGTTCCCACGATCGGGGTCGGCAAGACCCGCCTGGTCGGACGCCACGACGAGCCGCCGGACGTCAAGGGGGCGTGGAGGCCGCTGGTGGACCGAGGGGAGACGGTCGGGGCCGCGCTGCGCACCCGCGCCGGGGCGAAGCCGGTCTACGTCTCCTCCGGCCACCGGGTCGGCCTGGACACGGCGATAGAGATCACCCTGGCCTGCACGACCCGGTATCGCCTGCCCGAGACCACGCGCCTGGCTCACCGACTGGCCTCGGGCGACAGCCAAGACGCCGGCGGCGCATGCGGCGCATGACGGATCGTCGGGGAGGTGCGGCCGGGAGGCTTTGACGGCGGGGGCTCCTCCGGTAGGCTGCTCTCGTGCCCAGACGGGCGAGGCTCGAGGTGCCCGGCCGGCGCCAGATGGCCGTGGGCGAGTTGTCGAGCGGCTCGCGTCGAACGAGGCACAAGCCAGGCGCCATGAGGTGTGGACATGGCCGGCCTCCCGTCCGTTCACCCCGAGGAGCGGAGCTCATGGGAATTCGCATCGTCAGGCTTGGCTCCGACCGATTTCACGACGAAGGTCTCCGCATCGGTACGGTGCGCCGTCCGCCGCGAGGTGTCCCGAAGTCGGAGTTCGCCGCACGGAACTGGTACGACGTCTGGTTCCCCAATCTTGCGCCGAGCGTCGAGACGATGAAGCTTGGACGGCAGGCGGAGACCCCGGCTCAATGGGCGGAGTTCATCAGGAGGTACCGTGCCGAGATGGCCGTTCCCGATGCCGTCCACACCATCGAGCTCCTGGCCGCGCTTTCGCACCAGAGCAACTTCTCCGTCGGGTGCTATTGCGAGGACGAGGCACACTGCCATCGCTCGGTACTGAGAGAATTGCTCGCGGGAACAGGTGCCAAGCTGGCGTAGCCGTCCTGCAACTGGGTGTGTCAAAAATTTAGACCGGACCAGTCAGGATTTACGATGAATACACACGGAAAGGAGCCAAGCCATGGGAGACAAGGGCGGCAAGAAGGACAAGAGCAAGGGCCAGAAACAAAAAATAGCCAAGAAGGAGCAGGAGAATAAGAAAAAGAAGGACAAACAACCTAAGAAGTCCCCGTGAGAACAGTCAGGTCTCAAACACGTGAAGGACCCAATTGCTGACGAAGAGTGAGTTCTGCTTGCGTATCTGCAGAAGCCAGAGAGGCCTGTGTACACCGAGAACGGGGCTCGCTTCGATTGTAACGGGGAAACCACTCTGGGCGCTCGTTCTACCATCGTCAGGGCTACACAGAGGGGTCGGCGGACGAGTTTCTCGACAAGGCGCTGCGAGATGACTGGCCACCGGTCCCATGGGGCAGCGCCGCTAACGAGTACCGGAACCGGAACTCAGGGCGGATCTCGGAGGGTCTGCGGAGAGCGTGCCATGGGAGCAGACGCGATTCTCTGGCGCCGCCTCGATATGCCGGGTCACGACGCCTGTCGTCTCGTGGAGGGGGACGGTGGGTGGCGACTGACGGGCGCGGCGGTTTTTCGACACGATGGGGCTCCGGCGTGCCTTGCCTACCGGGTCGACTGTGACGGCCAGTGGAGGACGCGGGACGGTGTCGTGCAGGGCTGGGTGGGTGCCCGCCCGGTCGAGCTCCGTGTGACCCGAATGCCCGAGGGCGTCTGGACGCTCAACGGCGAGATCGTGGCCAATCTGGATGGGTGCGTGGATCTGGATCTCGGCTTCACCCCGGCCACGAACCTGTTCCCACTGCGGCGGATGGCACTCCTCGTTGGGCAGGCGGCAGACGTCCCTGTCGCCTGGCTCGACGTGCCGGTCGGAACCCTCGATACGTTGCATCAGCGCTACGAGCGGCGCACCACAGAGACCTACTGGTACGAGGCGCCACGGTTCGACTACTTCGCCACGCTTCAAGTCAATGCCGGCGGCTTCGTGGAAAGGTATCCGAACCTGTGGGAAGTGGAGACTTGACCCCAAGGTCGTTTCGTTCGAGAGAGTCGTGACCGCCACGGTGCGGGGCACCAAGGCCGGGAACCGGCGCGGCCGTTTCGGCCGGGTGGTCCTCCGCGGGGTGATACCCGGCCGCTTCTTCTCGGATCGCTTCCACTGCGCGTCGCGGGATTCTCGCCGCAGCCTCATGCCCTTCCTCGCCTCGTCGGCCGTGCCGCCCCCCTCCCGCCACGACGGCTACTTCTTCCGTCGGTAGTGGGCCGTCATGATTTCGTGCCACTTCCCGTCCTGTCCCAGCATCCGAGACCTGAGGACCCGGTGGTCGTCGGTCCTGAGCTCGATCACGTCCTGGGCCTTAGTCATCTTACCCTCGGCGACCATGTCGGGCCCCTCGGTGTCCAGCGTGAGCACTCTCTCGGCGGCGTCGAGCGCGCCGTCGTACACCCACAGGTGGGTCATCATCGAGGCGACGAACGTGCCCACGTAGCGCTTCCTGTGGGGGTCGTAGCCGAGCGTCGTGATCGACGTCGCGGCACCGCCCCCCGGCATCTCACCCTGGCCCTCGGCCTGGATCCAGAGGTCTCCGATCGGGCGCACGCTCTCGGTTCCCGTGAACTTTTCGGGGGGCGTGCCGGGTGTCATGGTTGCTTCGCCCTCGAACGTCCACTCGCCCACGAGCTTCTGGAGCCACCGGTGCTCCCTCTGGGGTTCCGCCTGCATCCCGCATTCCTGGGTTGTCTTCTTCTTGGTCTCCATGACGCCACCTCCGTTTCCTGCCCCCCCCCTTCTCCCCCGTCGTCGGTACCCCCCGGCCGGAGCCCCCGCGGCCCGGATCTCGCCGCCGCCGGGTCCTCGCCTCGGTGGTTCCAATGTAAGCGTCCCGCACCGTCTGCGCCACACAGCTGCGACCGGGCTCCGCTCGGCCCCGGTCTCGACCCGCGGCCTCCCCGTCACCGCAACGGCCGTTTCTTTCGATCGATGTCGTCTTTGAGAAACAGACGGTGGTACTCCGGCTCGGTCAGGTACTTTCTCAGCAATCCGGTGATCACGGAAGCTAGATCTTCCAGATCCTCGTCGCTGATCTTCTTGATCAAGCAGGCCATGAGGGCGTCATCCGAAAACTTCTGAAGATAGTAGATCGTCGTGTGTTCGTCCGTCTCGCGGTCCAAGCCGAAACCGACGAGACCCCGATACTTTTCCACAAATTCATGGGTGTGCGCCGCCATGCTCTCATCCACTCTCTTCCTGGCTCAACAAGAGGTAGGCTGAAGCTCGGCACCAAGAGGGATCAGGCTTTGCAGTCGTCGGGGCCGAGGTAGACGGTAGACAGGGAGCGGCCGGGGGAAAGAGCCCGTTCCCCCGATCGCCGGCCCGGCACTCTGTACCCGGGGCAGGGGAGCTGTCAAAGGCGATGCGGCGAGCGGAGGGGCTTCTCCCGGGTCGAGAGGGTCGTTGCCGGGCTGGGGAGGGCCGGTCCCGGCGGGCCCTCCGCCGGCGTCGCGGGGTGGGAAGGGGAACGGGTCGGGCAGACCCAGACTCAGGCTGCGGCCGGTCTCGACCCCTGTCCGGCCTTTCGGCGCTCCTCGTCGCGGATCTCGCGGCGCAGGAGCTTTCCCACCTTGCTCTTGGGGAGCATGTCGCGGAACTCGATGTACTGGGGAATCTTGTAGGAGGCCAGGCGCTCCTGGCACCAGCGCCGCAGGTCGGTGCCCGAGACGCCCTTGGCGTCGGTCTTGAGGACCACGATGGCCTTGAGGCGCTCACCCACCGCCGGATCCTCCACCCCCACCACGCACGCACCCATCACGGCCGGGTTGTCCAGGAGCACGGCCTCCACCTCGGAGGCCGAGATCCGGTGGCCCTTGTGCTTGATGACGTCGGCGGTAGGCTCCATGAACTGGACCTCCCCCCGCTCGTTGGCCACGACGAAGTCGCCCATGCGGTAGAAGACCTCCCGGCCGATCTTGATGAAGGACCGGGCGGTCTCGGCGGGCTTGTTCCAGTAACTCTTGATGGTGAAGTCGGCTGTGACCAGGAGCTCGCCGGTCTTCCCCGGCGGCACGTCCTCGAGGGTCACGGGGTCCACGATCTTGCAGCGATAGGAGGGGAGCGGGTGGCCGATCACGGTGGGCTGGGGCTCGTCCTCGAGCAGGCTGTACGCCACGTGCCCCACCTCGGTGGAGCCGTAGACCTGGTAGATGGGAACCCCGGTGTGCTCCTTCCACCGGTTGAAGACCTCGCCGGGGAGCACGTCGCCGCCGCAGTAACAGTAGCGCAGGCTGTCGAGCCGGTACTCGGTCAGGCGGTCGTTCTCGAGGATCATCCTGTAGAGGGCGGGGACGCCCAGGAACCAGCGCACCCGGTGCCGCTCCACCTCCTGCATCAGGGCGTCCACGTGGGGAATCGGCATGAGGACCACCGTGTTGCCGAAGTTGAGGCCTACCGCGATCATGAAGCCCTTGGCCATGATGTGGTAGAGCGGGTTGACCATCAGGACCGTGTCCGTGCCCTCCTTGGTGTGTTGCTCCACCACCCGGTCCATCACGTCGCGGACGTAGGCCACCTCGGTCATGTGGTTTCCCGGGACTCCCTTGGGGAACCCGGTCGTCCCGCCCGTGTACAGGATCGAGGCCAGGTCCTTCCACGGGTCGATGTCGGGCTCGGGAAGGGGTTCGGCCCGCTGGCGGAGAAGGTCGGAGAACGCGTGCACGTGCTCGCCCTTGGCCACCTTGCCCCGGGGGATCACGTGGAGCAGGTGGCCCAGCGCCACCTTCCAGCGGGGCAGGAGCTCGGTCAGGGTGGTCACGATGACGCGCTTGAGGCCGCTGCGTGACTGCACCTCGTGGACGTACCCGTAGTTCGTGTCCTGGCAGACGACCGTCTCGACTCCCGCGTCCTCGGCCAGGTACTGGAGCTCATGGGCGGTGTAGATGGGCGAGACGGGCACCACCACGGCGCCGAGACGCTGGACCGCGAAGTTCGCGATCACCCACTGGGGGCAGTTGGACAGGTAGAGCATGACCCGGTCCTGGCGCTTCACCCCCAGTCGCGCGAGGGCCGCGGCGAACCGCTCCACGTCGGAGCGCAGGCGGCGGTAGGTGAACCGGGCCCCGAGGTACACCAGGGCCGCCCGCTCCGGGTGGCGCTCGGCCATCTCGAAGAAGCGGGTGAAGGTGAATTCCCGGCGCGCGGGGTCGATTGTCAGGCCTTCGAGAGTGTACGGTCGGTCCATGGCCTATCCAGGTGACGGGTGACGGGGGACGGGTCAAGCGCGCTTCGGCGCACGTTCCCTTCTTGCCCTCTGGCCCATGCTCTGTGTCCTCTGCGCTAGCACCCGAAGTAGGCCGCGCGGACATCGGGGTTGCCGAGGAGGTCCTCGCGGGTGCCCGTGAGCACCGTGGAGCCGTTCTCCAAGATCACGGCGTAGTCCACGTAGGGCATTACGGGGCGGGCGTACTGTTCGGTGACGATCACGGAGATCCCCCGCTGCTGGCGGATCACCGGGATGGATTCCACGAGCGACTGCTGGATGCTCGGGGCCAGGCCCAGGAGCGGTTCGTCCAGGAGGAGCAGCTTGGGCTGGGCCATGAGGGCGCGTCCGATGGCGACCATCTGTTGCTCCCCGCCGCTCAGGAACCCGGCGGGGCGCTTCAGGTGCTTCACGAGCCCTGGGAAGAGCTCGAGCACGTAGGCCAGGGTTTCCCGGGCCTGGTCCTTGGTGGCCAGGTACGCGCCGATCTTCAGGTTCTCGAGCACGCTCGACTCTGGGAAGAGCCGGCGGCGCTCCGGGCAGAGGATGATCCCCCGGCGGGCCCTTTCATGGGCCTTGAGCTCCCCCAGGACCTCGCCCTCGTAGCGCACCTCGCCGAAGATGGAGATCCGCTCGCCGCCGCGCATCTTCTCCTTGTGCTGCACGTCCAGGAGGATGCCCGAGAGGGCGGACATCAACGTGGACTTGCCGGCGCTGTTGGCGCCGAAGACCCCAAGGACCTGGGATTGCTCGCAGCGGAGGTCCACGTTGTTCAGCGCGAGCATGTTCTCGTAGAAGACCATGAGGCCGGAGGCTTCTAGCATACGGGGACCTCCTCGGAACCCAGGTACGCCTCGCGCACCTTCGGGTGCTCCATGACCTCCGCCGGCGACCCCTCGGTGATCTTCTCCCCGGAGGAGAGGGCCAACACCCGGTTGGCCACCCGGAAGAGCTCCCGGAGGCGGTGCTCCACCATGAGGATCGTGATGCCCTGGTCGTGGAGCTTCTCGATGAGGGGCACGAGGCTCGAAATCTCGCTCGCCGAGAGCCCGGAGAAGACCTCGTCGCAGATGATCACCTCGGGGGCCAGAGCGATGCAGCGGGCGAGCTCCAGTCGCTTGAGGTAGCCGGTGGGGAGCGTTCCGGCCATCTTGTACGGGACCCGGGAGTCCCTCTCGAACCCGAGCTCCTCCAGAATGTCCACGGCCACGGTGTCCCGGTCGCCGTGGCTCCCGCCGCCCCTCCAGCCGCCCAGCCGCTTCGCCCGGGGGGAGGAGAGCGGGATGATCAGGTTCTTGTACGCCGGCATGCTGAAATACGGCCGCATGATCTGGAACGTGCGGGTCACCCCCAGGTCCGCCACCCGGTGGGGCGCCATCCCGGTGATGTCGCGGTCATGGAACCGCACTCGGCCCCGGGTGGGCCGGAGGAACCCGGTGATGCAGTTGATGAGCGTGGTCTTTCCCGAGCCGTTGGGGCCGATGATGCCCAGAACGTCCCCGGGCTCCACCCGGAAGGTCACGCCGTCGAGGGCCTTCACCCCCCCGAAGTGCTTCGAGAGGTCTCTCACGTCCAAAATGGGCTCGGCCACCCTCACACCTCCACCCAGCGCTCGAACTGTTGGTACTTGCGGCTCGCGTACAGCATGATCCCCTCGCTGCGAAAGACCACGAAACCGGTGAGCACCACGGCATAGATGACGATGCGCAGGCTCCCGAAGTCGCGCAGGACCTCCGAGAGAGGCACGAGGAGGAGGCTCCCCAGGATCGGGCCCACCAGGGTGCCGCCCCCGCCGATCACCGTGGCCGCGATCGGCAGGATCGATAGATCCAGCGCGAAGGACGATATGCCCACGTTGCGGTACAGGTGGATGTAGTACGCCCCGGCGAAGCACCCCAGGAGGGACGCCAGGAACACCGCCTTGGCCTTCGTCCAGGGCACGCTGATGCCCGACGCGCGCACCGCCTGGTCGTTGTCCTTTACCGCCCGGATGGGCAGACCCACGTCCTCGGCCACGAAACGGCGGAGGGCGAAGACGGCCACCAAGAGGGCTGCGACCAAACCGTACTGTTCGGTCCAGGGGGAAGAGAAGCCGTCGATGCCCCGGAATCCCTCGGTGCCGCCCAGAATGTGGGCAGCCTCGATGACCCGGGTCATGAGGAGCGGGTACATCAGGGTCACGATGGCGAAGTAGATGCCCCGGAGCGGCAGGCACGGGGCCAAGGCCAAGGTGCACAGCGCGGCCCCCAGCACCGAAGCCAGGGGGATCGAGAGCAGCGGGGGCAGACCCCACTGGGTGTTGAGGAGGGCGGCCGTGTACCCTCCGACCCCATAGAAGAAGGCGCCTCCCAGGCACACGAGCCCCACGTAGTTGGCCAGGAAGTCGAAGGAGATGGCCAGCAGCGCGAGGATGCAGACGGAGAGGAGGACCCGCCCCCAGTAGGGCCAGGGGAGCAGGATCAGGGGAAGAAGGAGGAACCCGGCCAGCAGGAGAGCCCGGGGGGCCACCAGGTAGGCGATCTCCCGCCAGGAGCTCAGGGCGTAAAGGGTCTCGCTGCGGACCTTGATGCCCCGGTCGACCCGTTCCAGACGGCGCGCCATCACACCCTCTCTTCCAATTGCTTCTGCTTGCCGAAGAAGCCTGAAGGACGAAAAATCAGCGTCACGATGATTGCGAGGAGCATGACCACCATCTGGTAATGGGCCTTGCCGTAGGCCACGGTCAGGTACTGGGAGTACCCCAGGACGAAAGAAGCCAGCACGGTGCCCCCCCAGCTCCCGAGGCCTCCGACGACGCACACCGCGATGGCGTAGATGAGCACCTTGTACCCCTCCTCCACGACGACGCTGCCCAGGGGGAGGAGGATCACCGCGGCCAGCCCGGCGAGGGCGCTCCCCAGGGCCACTGCGACCGTGGCGACCCGGTCCGAGTCGATCCCGAGCATCATGGCGGCGTGCTCGTCCTGGGCCATCCCCTTGAGAGCCAGCCCGATGCGGGTGTAGCGAGTGAAGAGCCACAGGGCCCCCAGGGCGGCGCCCCCCAGGATCACCACGGCCAGGCGCTGGTGGTCGACCGGGACGTCCCCGATGAAGATCACCCCGTCCGAGATCGGGGGCAAGCTGTAGGTGGTGCCGCGAAAGCCGGCCCAGCGGAGCCCCTCGAGGATGGCGAGCCCGATGGCGTAGGTCGCGATCACTTCGGAGATCTCGAGACCTCGCACGCGTTTGATCACCACCTGATAGATGAGCACCCCCAGCAGGGCGGCCCCGGCCAGGGCGCCGCCCACCGCCAGGGGGTAGGGGAGGCCGACCTGATTGAGCAGGATCCACGCCCCGAACCCCGTGAGCACGTAGATTGCCCCGTGGGCGAAGTTCGGCAGTCGGCTCACCCCGTACACCAGGGAGAAGCCGAAGGCCATGAGGATCAGGCTGACGCTTTGGATGAAGCCGTAGATCAGGATGTCCATGGTCGCTCCCGGGGCAGGGGCGAGGGGCCGGGGGCTTGGGGCCTCGCGATCGGGGGTAGCGGGCCGGGGGGCTCCTCTCCGGCGGCGCGGAATCCCGTACCGGCGCATCCCGTCCGCGACGTTCCCCCGCGGGAGGGGAAGGACGTTCCTGGTCCGCAAGAGCATCCCCAGAGCCGCCTGCGCCGCCTCCGGGGAGACCCCCGGTCCGCCCCAAGCCTTGATGCCAAGTTTCGCTCGCAGCGTGGGCGCGCGCCTCGGCGCGAAACGCAGAGGTCGGGCCTAGCCTGGGAAAGGTGGGAGGTGCCCACCCTTCGGGCTGGGGGGCAGGAACATGTCCGGCCCCCCAATCCCCAAGACTCCAACGGACAACCTACCACGAGCAACGGACAGGTTCTTATTTCATCCACGGAGGCAGCTGCAGCTGCCCCAGGGCGCCGGCCTCGGGCCAGAACACCACCCGCTTGCCGGCCTGCCACTGGAACACCGACCCAATCGCGCCTTCCTTGGGATCCGTGGACGGGATGACCTGGTGGGACTTGGGGTCGAAGCGGATTCGGCCGTACACGCCCATCAGGTCGATCTCCTCCAGGGCCTTTACCACCGCGTCCGCGTCCAGGGTTCCGGCCCTCTCGATCGCATCCTTGAGGGCGTAGACCGCCATGTAGCTCGAGCTGCCACCGTAGCCCTCGGGCTCCAGGCCCCAGCGCTTCTCGTAAGCCTGCACGAACTTCATGGTCCACGGCGTGATCTCGGCCGGGGCGTTTCCGCCGTTGACGACGTTGACGACCGAGTACTCGCAGTCGCCGCCGGAGGCCTGCCAGAACCCGGGCTGTTCGCCGGCCGACATGAAGCCCAGGGGGAGGCTCTGGAGGCGGAAGCTCTTCCACTGCTTGAGGAGGATGGCGCTCTCGGGCATGTCCATCCAGATGAAGAGCACCTGGGCCTCTTCCCTGCGGGACTTGAGGAGGCCCGGAGCGAAGTCGGTGTTCCCCGTGGGATAGATCTCGTGCCCCACCACCTGGAATCCCTGCTCCTTGAGGAGCTTCTCGATGAAAGCCCCGGCGTTGCGGGCGTGCGCTACGTCCTGGACCATGATGAATACCCGGTCCATCTTGTGCTCGGTGCGCAGCTTGGCGAATACCTGGAGCATATCCTGCCCCAGGGTGATGATCTCGCTGGAGATGCGAAAGGCATACTTGTACTTGTCGTACTCCTTCTCGACGGTGCGGTGGTAGGCGGGGGACAGCACCCCCGTGCTCAGGATCGAGACCTTCTTGTGCTGGCTGAGAAGGTCCATCACCGCCAGGGCCGCCTCCGACCGTACCGGGCCGCCGACGAGAAAATCCACCTGCCGGTGCAGGATGAGCCGCTCCACCGCCTTGATGGCGTCGTCCACGGGCACACCGGGTTCCAGGTCGCGGGTATCGATGACCTCCACTTCCAGGGGCCGCATCTCGGCGCCTACCTTCACGCCGCCGGCGGCGTTGATCTCCTCGATGGCCAGTTTGATCCCCCGCTCGGCCACCCAGCCATAGAGGAACGCGGTGGCCAGGGGGGCGCCGAGCTTGATCGGCGCCGCCAGAACGGGTTGGGCGGCGAGCGACAGGGCTGCCGCGGCGGCCAGGGCCAGGGAGGTGATGCGCAGGTTCTTCATGGTCTCTCTCCTCTGCAGGGGGCGGTGAGACAAAACAGCGGTTTGCAAGTATAGGGCCAGTGGGCTGGCTCGCAAGGCGGACGGGAGGAATGCCGAGAAAATGCCGCCCGGGCGGCATTCCAGCCCCTTTGGGTTCCAACGCTCGTTCTGGTATCTCCGTCCGGGAGCGTGTAAAAAAACGAACGGCCGTGTAAAGCGGGGTTCCCGGACAGGGTGCGGCGGCGGTTGGCGGTGCGTCGGGGGCGGGGGTCAGGCGTGGCGCAGCCGGATGCCGTACTCCCGGATGCGCTTGTCCAGGGTGGGGCGGGAGATGTCGAGGATCTGGGCGGCCCGCTTCTTCTCGTAGCCGGTGAAGCGCAACACGTTCTCGATGTGCTCGCGCTCCACCTCCTGCAGGGACTTCACGAGCAAGGGCAGCCGATGGGCTTCCACCGAGTCGTCGAGTTGGAGAGTCTCTGGGACCAGCACGCCCCCTGGGGAGAGGAGGACCGCCCGGCGAAGGGCGTTCTCGAGCTCGCGGACGTTGCCGGGCCACGAGTGCTCGGCGAGGCGGCGCATGGCCTCCTCGGGGACGACTTCCACCGTCTTGCCCACCTCCCGGCCGATCCTCTCGAGGAAGAATGGGACCAGCAGGGGCAGGTCCTCCCTCCGCTCCCTGAGGGGCGGGAGTTCGATGGCCACGACTCGGAGCCGGTAGTACAGGTCCTGGCGGAACCGGCCCTCTGCCACGAGGGCGGCCAGATCCTGGTTCGTGGCCGCAATCACCCGCACGTCGGCCCGGATGGTCCCGATGCCGCCGACCCGCTCGAACGCCCTTTCCTGGAGGAAGCGCAGGAGCTTCACCTGGATGTCGAGGGAGACCTCGGAGATCTCGTCCAGGAAGAGGGTTCCCCCCTGAGCGAGCTCGAACCTCCCGGGCTTGGATGCGTGGGCCCCGGTGAAGGCGCCGCGCTCGTGGCCGAAGAGCTCGCTCTCGAGGACAGATGGCGCGAGGGCCGAGCACGCGACCGCCACGAAGGGGCTGGCGGCGAACGGGCTGTTGTAGTGGATGGCCCGGGCGACGAGCTCTTTGCCCGTACCGCTCTCCCCGTGGAGGAGCACGGTGGTCTTGGAGTCCGCCACCGCACCGATGGCTTTGTAGACCCGCTTCATGGCCCGGCTGCGCCCCACGATCATGTGGTCCCGGAGCTCCGCGTCGGGGGTCTCGCAGAAGGTGAAGCCCCCCACGGAGAGGCCGGCCACCTCGAGGGCCCTGCGGATCACCCCGTCGAGCTCCTCCAGGTCCAGGGGTTTTCCCAGGTGGTCCACTGCGCCGTAACGGATCGCCTCGATGGCCGTCTGCATGTCGTCGTAGGCCGTGACGACCACGACGGGAAGGGCGGGCCGGTCGCGCTTGAGGCGCTTGAGCACCTCGAACCCTTCCATTCTCGGGAGGCGAAGGTCGAGGAGGACCAGGTTCGTCTCAGGGCGCAGGGCCTTCCGGAAGCCCTCCTCGCCGTCGGCTGCGGTCTCCACGGCGAAGCCCTCTTCGCTTAGGTGGAGCTCCAGGGTTCGGCGAATCGCCTGGTCGTCGTCGACGACGAGCACGGTCTTCACGAGGCGGTCCTGTCGAATGCGCCCCCCTCGGCGGGGAGGTGCACGGTGAAGGTCGCCCCGGCGCCGGGCGCGCTGTCCACCGTGACGTGTCCTCCGTGGTGGAGCACGATGCTCTCCACGATGGAGAGTCCGAGGCCTCCACCTCCGGCCTTGGTGGAGAAGAAGGGGTCGAAAAGCTTCTCCCGGTCGGCTGCTGCAATGCCCACGCCCGTGTCGGTGACCCAGACGGCGGCGAAGCCGTCGACCCGTCGGGTGCCCACCGAGAGGACGCGGCGGCCGAGACCTCGCTCCATGGCCTCCAGGGCGTTGAGCACGAGGTTCAGCAGGACCTGCTGGATCTGCTCCGGGTCGCAGACGACCGTCGGGCCTCCGGCGCCGAGCCGGCGGTCCACCCGGACCCCGTCGGCATCGACGCGGCCCTGCACCAGACCGATGACCCTCTCCGCCAGCTCGGAGAGATCCACTGCCTCGAGCCGAAGGGCCCGGGGCCGGGCGATCCCCATCAAGTCGTTGAGCAGGCGGTTCAAGCGCAGGATCTCGGCCTCGACGATGCCGAAGTGCTCCTGGAGCTGAGCTTGCGCCGACACCTTCTTGCGGATCATCTGCACGTTCATCCGAATGGACGAGAGCGGGTTTCGGATCTCGTGGGTCAGGCCGAGGGCGAGGTTCCCCACGGCCACGAGCTTTCGCGCCGAGAGAAGCTCGTCGAAGGTGGTCTCGAGCCGGGCGCGGGCCTCGGAGAGGTCTCGGGTTCGGGCAGTGACCTCCTGGGCGAGGGAGCGGTTCCAGCGCAGGAGCAGACCGCTCAGGAGCACGGTGCCGGTGAGCACCCCGGCCACCGCTCCGGCCGCCAGCGCCTCCTGGCGGCGCAGGAG
>CAZYJP010000025.1:0-13795 GCA_964647795.1 uncultured Thermodesulfobacteriota bacterium | reverse complement strand
GCACGTGGGGCCGGGCGAAGAGGGTGCCGACCTGCGGACCGCCGCGGGCGTCGCCCGGCTCTCGGAGCGAATCTCGGGCCTCGCCTCCCGCGCGGGCCTGGTCATCACCCTGCCTCGAGGCGGGTCGGAACGGTTGATCGGCATGGCCGAGGTTTCGCGGCTGCTCGCGGGGCTCTTTCCACTCGTCCAGGCCTTCCTCCAGCCGCCGGCCCGGAAGTTCGTCATCCTGATCCACACTCGAGAGGAGCCCGACACGCCGGGCCGCCTGCTGGCGGAGGGACTGCTCGGCTTGTTTCTGAGCGCCGCCCAGGAACAGCCCTCGACCCAGTTTCGCACGCTGGAAATCGATCGGGAGACCGACCTGCCCCTGGCGCTTCGCGCCGCCCTGAACAAGGGCAGCCCGGCGGTGGAGCTGGTTCATCGCGAGGGCAGGCTCCTCACCTCGCGGGCCCAGGCGGCCCCCGCGGTCTTCGGTGGTGCGCCGAGTCTGGAGCTGAACCCGGGCGACGTGGTCGTCCTGTCCGGCGGCGCCACGGGGATCGGCGCACACCTGGCACGCGGGTTGGCGCCCTTCGAGCCCCGGCTGGTCCTTCTGGGCAGGACCCCGCCGGGGCCAAGCCCCCGTTTCTTGGAGAGTCGCCCCGGGTCATCGTCTCCTCCATCGGTCCCCGACGGCTCCCACGGCGGGGAGATCGCCCAGACTCTGGCAGACTTGCGGGCCTTGGGAATCGAGGCCACCTACCTGGCCTGCGACGTAACCGACCCCGAGGCGGTTCGCGCTGCGCTGGGCGAGGTGGTGGAGCGCTTTGGCCGAATCGACGGCATCATCCACGGCGCCGGCATCCTCCGGGACGGCCTCCTCGCCCACCTGACACCGGAGGAGCTCTCCCTCGTCGCAGACGTCAAATTCCTGGGGGCCTGGAATCTCTTCACGGCGGCGGCGGGAGCGGGCTTGCGGTTCTTCGTGGGCCTCTCCTCCGTGGCGGCGATCCAGGGAAACCCCGGCCAGGCCAACTACGCTGCCGGCAACCGCATGATGTCGGCACTGCTCCCGTACCTGCGCGGCAAGAACCCCGCCATCCGCTTCAAGGCGTTGATGCTGCCCCCGATCGAGGGAACGGGCATGGCCGAGGATCCGGAGGTCCGGGACGTGCTCCGGCGCCGAGGCGTCGCCTACATCCACGTCCAGGAGCTCGTCGCCCTGTTCTGCCGGGAGCTCTTCGTCGCCCCGGCCGAGGACGTTCGGGTCTTGTTCCTCCGCGCCCTGCCAGCCGTGAAGACGGCGCCGCTCGGCGATTTCGGCCGGCCTCCGCTAGCCGGACGACTCGACGGCGGCCCCGTGGCCTTGAGCGACCGGGTCTTCCCCCTGATCGACGGAATCTCTCGCCTGGACCTCCGCCGGGAACACCTGGAGGCCACCAGAACCTTTTCCGACTCGAACGACCTCTGGCTCAGGGATCACCGGCCGCTGAAGTCTCTCGCCCATCCCCTGGTTTCCGCCGCCATGATGCTCGAGACCTTCCTGGAAGCCGCCCGCATCCTATACCCCCACCTCCAGGTGCGGGGGGTGCGCCAGGTGCGGTTCCTCGACACGATCTCCTGCCCTGCCGGGGTCCCCCGGCCTGCCAGAATCTCCTGCCGTCGCGTGGGAGCCGAACCCGGGGAGGTCGCGTGCGAGGCCTCCCTATCGGTAGAGGAAATCTCGCCCACTGGGCGGCTCGCCGACCCATTCATCCCGCACTGCACCGCCCAGGTGCTCCTCGGTGGCGGGCGTGGAGAGCTCGCCGAGTGGTTCCAGGATTTCCCCGTCCGTCGGGACGAGCTGCGGGGCGCGCCCGTCGAGCACGAAGACGTGCTTCGATGGTACGAGGAACGCACGGGACTCGACGGAAGGTATCGTGTGCTGGACGTCCTGGACGGTGCCGGCCCAAGGGCGGTGCGGGGCCGGACCATTTACCGGGAGACCGGCGATTTCGCGCAACTGCAAGCCGCCTGCTACCAGTACTCTCCCTACCTGCTCGAGGCCCTCATGCAGTTGGCCGGCTTCCACGGGCTGGCCGTGGACCCACAGGACCGGCGCTCGATGCTGCCCGTGGAGATCGGGGAGATGCGGTTCGTGCGCCTGTGCCGGCCGGGTGAGCCGATCACCCTGGAGGCACGCCTGCGTGCGCTGGCCAAGGACTCCCTCACCTGGGATGCCCGGGGAGTCGACGCCCAGGGGCACACGATCATGCAGGTTCGAACCCTGCGCCTGCACCGGGCTTCGCCTTGACACCGTTCGAACGGACGGCGCCGGCCGCCTCGCAGGAGCCCCAGGAAGTCGTGGTGCGTTCCGTGCGTCTCGCTCCCGGGGGGGGTACCGTCTTCTTTGCCTCGGCGCCATGGGGCTCCCCCGGCTCCGAGGAACCCCCGACCGGCCGACCGGAAGCCCAGCGCCGCCTCGCCACCATCCTCTGGGACCACCTTCGAGCGCGCGAGAATCGTCCAGAGCAGCGCGCCCGGTTCTCCAAGGCCGTTTCTCCCGGAATTCAGCTCGTCCACGACGCGCTGGGCCGGCCCCATCTCCTGTCGGGATGGCGCCGCCGTTCGAGCATCTCCTTCAGCGAGGGCGGAGGAGCGCTCTGGGCCGCTCTCTGCGCAGAAGAGGCCGAGGTCGGCATCGACGTCGCGGGAAGCGACGAGTTCCCCGGGACCTACCCGTTTCACCGGGTCTTCCACGACGAAGAGCTGCACCATGCCTTGCGGTCGGCGGGTGGGGACCTGGGAAGGGCCGCAGCGCTCCTCTGGTCGATCAAGGAAGCCGTCGTCAAGGCCTTGGGGTGCGGATTCCATGGTGCGGACCCCCTGCACATCACCATCTCCCCGGGGGCGGGAGACGACGCCGGGCAGGCCTTTCTCGTCGGCCTGTCCGGCAAGGCTCTCCGTCGGCTCCCGCAGGCCCCCGACCGGTCCCTATGGGTACGAGCGGTTCCCCAGGAGAGGGAGTGGCTTTCCCTCGCCCTCTCGATGCGGCAGGCATGAACGACCTCACCTGCACCTGCGTGCCCCGGTTGGACGGGGTCTCGGCGCAGGACCTCGAACGCCTCTTTCCGCCGCCTTCCAGCACGGCCCCTCTCCTGTCTCTCCTGCAAGAATCGGGTGTCCCCGGTTTTGACCTGCGGAGCATCGTGGTGTTCAAGGAAGATGCTCCGATCCTCTTGTTGCCCTTGTTCGAGTACCGTCTCGATGTGTCCACCATCGCAGAGGGCTGGCTCCGCAGATCGCTACGAGGGGCCGTCCGCCTCCTCCCCACTGTCTTCCATCCGCGGGTCTTGGGCGTTGGAATGCTGGAAGGGGGATGGAGCGAAATCGGGATTGCCCATCCCATGGATGCGGCCACCGCGGAGGCGGCATGGCAACTGGCGCTCGGCGCCTTGCAGACACTCGCAGCGGAGCGAAGGAGCGACCTCGTGACTTTCTACAACTTCAATCACACGGTCGAGCTCCCAACCGAAGTGTTGCTCGGATTTCACCGGCTACCCTGGGTGCCCGGCGGCAAATTGCCGATTACCTTCCGCAGCGTGGAGGACTACCTGGGTCGCCTTTCGAGCGCCGCAAGAAAAGACCTGCGCCGCAAGATGCGCGCCTCCCCCGAGGTCAGGGTGACGCGAAGCCGGGATATTTCTCCGTATCTGGACGGAATCTACGGACTCTATATGGCAACGGTGGAGCGGGTCCCCACGGCGTTGGGCGTGCACAACCGTCTGTTCTTCGAGAAAATATGTGAGAGGGTCCCGGGAGCCGAGTACGTTCTATATTTCGTACAGGAAAAACTTGTCGCCTTCAACCTGCTCGTGGCAAGGAAAGAAATGCTGGTTGACAAGTACTTCTGCATGGATTATGCGGTTGGCCGCAAGCACAACCTCTACTTCTTGTCCTGGCTCGAAAATATCCGCTACTGCGTGGAGCGGCAGATTCCCCTCTACCACGCAGGTCAGGGCGCGCAGAACACAAAAGAGCACCTGGGCGCTACGCCCGTCCCCAGCTTTGTCTGGTTCAGGCATCGCCGGCCGGGGCTCGACCGTTTTCTCTTCGAGCAGCCGGCGGTGGTCGAGAAGATGTTCCGATACCTCGGGCTCGGTCCGGCCGTCTCCCCCAATGCAGCCTCAAAATGAGCCC
Organism: uncultured Thermodesulfobacteriota bacterium; assembly: GCA_964647795.1. Classification (GTDB taxonomy): domain Bacteria; phylum Desulfobacterota; class Deferrisomatia; order Deferrisomatales; family JACRMM01; genus JBFLZB01. The sequence goes on along the minus strand of CAZYJP010000025.1, from coordinate 9,637 downwards.
GTTCCTGGTGCGAGAAGCCGAGCACGTCATCGAAGTCGAAAGACTGACGAAGCGTTACGGCGCCTTGCTTGCGGTCGACGACGTCTCGTTTTCCGTCAGGAAGGGCGAAGTATTCGCCCTGCTGGGCCCGAACGGCGCAGGAAAGACCACGACCGTCGAGATCCTGGATACGATCCGCAAGCCCACGTCGGGGAACGTGCGGCTCCTGGGCCTCGACATCTCGAAGAAGCACGCCATCGTCCCCCGCATCGGCGTCCTCCCCCAGGGGTTCAGCTCGTTCGACCTGCTCACGGTCAGAGAGACCGTCCAGTACTACTCGCGGCTCTTCCGGCGCAGCAACGGCGACGTGGACGCGCTGATCGCGCTCGTGAACCTGGGACACAAAGCCAAGGAACAGTACAAGAACCTCTCCGGGGGCTTGAAGCAGCGCCTCGGCATCGCAATTGCTCTCGTGAACGACCCCGAGGTCGTGTTTCTCGACGAGCCGACAGCGGGGCTCGACCCCCGCTCCAGGCGGGACGTATGGGAGGTCCTGCTCGGCCTCAAGAAGAAGGGGACGACTGTATTTCTCACCACGCACTACATGGAGGAAGCAGAGACCTTGGCGGACACTGTAGCCATCATCTCGAACGGCAGGATCATTGCCAGGGGCTCTCCGGGGGAGCTCATCGAAGCGAATGCGAACTACTTGATCCTCACACTGCAATCGACTGACGAGAGGGCCAGCGCAGCCGTCCGAGACCTCGCCTTCGAGCCGATTCCAGACAACACCAATAGGCTCAAGGTCAGGGTGCAACACATGGAAGACGTGCAGCAGATTCTGGCAGCGCTGAAGGCTGCGGGCGCGTCCTACCACGGGTTGGACGTTCGGAAACCAAACCTCGAGGAGGTCTTCCTGAAGCTCACGGGGGAGTCGCTCCACAACCGCCGCGCCGGGGAAGCGAGGTCGGCATGAACCCGCGCGCCGTCGGCGCCACGCTCTATGTGAAACTCATGAGCGTCTACCGCGAGAAGACCACCCTGCTCTTCACGGCGGCGTTCCCGATCATCCTGATCCTCGTGTTCGGCACGATCTTCATGGGCCAGGACGACCTGAACTTCCGCCTGTACGTGCAGGACCTCGACCAGTCGAATGCGTCCGCAGCATCCATCGAGGCCCTGGGCAAAGAGGGGACGTTCAAGTCCACAAAGGTCGACCCGGCCGTCGACGCGGCGCAGTACCTCGCGGACAACAAGATCGACCTCGTCCTCGTGATTCCGAAAGGTTTCGAAGAGCTCCTCACGCAGAGGATGGAAAGTAAGGACTTCGAAGCACCCGTCGCGATCACCTACATATACGATCCCAGCTCCTCTTCAGTATCCACGAAGATGAAGATACTGAACGGGGTGCTGGCCGCGGCAAACCTGGAAATCTCCGGGACTCCGCCATTAATACAGTCGGTGGAGCAATCCATCGCCTCAAAGAAGTACCAGTTCATAGAGTTCTTCATTCCCGGCATCATTGCGATGACGGTGATGACACTGAGCCTGTTCGGTACGGTGTATCTGAACACGGAACTGCGGCAGAAGGGCATCATCCGAAAGCTCTGCACGACGCCCATCACCCGTGGCGAGTGGCTGCTTTCGGACATCCTCTACCACTTCATCCTCGCCCTCCTGTCCACGACGGCGATGTTGCTGGCGAGCTACGCCGCGTTTCCTGTCAACCTGCAGATCAACGCCTGGCTTCCTGGGTTCGTCTTGCTGAACGTCTTCGCGTTCGTCGGGATCGGAATGATCCTCACCCGTTTCGTCAAGGAGGCGCAGAGCGCCGCTGCCGCGGCAAACGCCATCAGTTTTCCCATGATGTTCCTCTCGGGGAGCTTCTTCCCGATCGATCTGATGCCGGGCTTCCTTCAGGCGCTCGCAAAGTTCCTGCCCCTGTATTACGTGAACGAAGGACTCCGGGCATCCATGATATATGAGGACAACATGGCGGCGCTGCGTGACGCCGCGATCATCGCAGCCTTTGGCGGCACGGTCTTCATCCTGGGCACCATCGCCACCCGGTGGGAGGAGTGAGTCTTTGAAGATCAAACTGATCGCCCCACATGAACACCGTGAGGACGCGATTTCCAGCCCCTTCAAGCTCCAGAGGGTGAATCTCCCTCTCCTGGCAGCGCTTACGCCGCCTGGCCACACGATAACGATGGTCGAGGAGGCTTTTTCCCCCGACGACGTGGATGAAGAGGTCGACTTGGTGGGCATCACCGTCCTGACCGAGCTTGCGCTCAGAGCCTATCGGATCGGGGACATCTATCGCGGGAAGGGCGTGAAGGTGGTGATGGGAGGAATACACCCCACGGTGTTGCCCGACGAGGCCTTGGTACATGCAGACGCTGTCGTCGTTGGGGAAGCGGAGGGTGTCTGGGCGAAGCTCGTAGCAGATGCCGCCGCGGGCCAACTGCAGAGGATCTATCGTGCCGATGGAATGGCAGATCTTCGTGATTTGGCGAGACCGCGGCGGGATCTCTTGCCAAGGGCGAAGTTCCAGGGCGGCATTCCTGTCCCGATAGGCGTGGAAACATCGAGAGGGTGCCCGCACGACTGCGAGTTCTGCTGCATCGGGCAGACCCTGGGAAGCGAATATCGGCTCAGGCCAACCCAAGAGGTGATTGCAGAAATCCAGTCTGTGGATTCCCCTCATCTCTTCTTCGTCGACGATGCTCTGGGGTTGAACCGGCACGCCGCGAAGGATCTCTTCACGCAGATGATTCCTCTGGGACGGCGATGGCTGGCGCAGGGAACCGCATCGTTGGCAGAGGACCTCGAACTGCTCGGCTTGATGAAGCGTTCGGGGTGCCTGGGACTCCTGGTCGGGTTCGAGTCGGTACAGAAGACGACCCAGGATGAGGTGGGGAAGATACGGAACTTGAGTATCGACTTCTACGAGGCGATGCGCCGATTTCACGGGGAGGGATTTGGCATACTCGGCTCGTTCGTGTTCGGGTTCGATTACGAAAACAAGGATGTGTTTGCCAGGACGTTCGAGTTCATCATGAAGTCTCACATGGACGTGGCCCAGCTTCGAATTCTGACCCCCTATCCTGGAACCCGGCTCTATCGTCGTCTCCTGGACGAGGACAGATTGTTCGTTCAAGATTGGTGGCTCCACGGATACCCCCCCGATACCGTTCTATTTCAACCGAAGGGCATGACGGTTGACGATCTGATTTCTGGGTTCATAGACCTGAACAAGCAGACCTATTCCTGGGGTGCCATGGCCAAGCGGTTCCTGGGAATGACCCCGTGGAAGAGATCATTGCTAGGCTGCCAGGCGTACGTTGGGGTCAATCTATCGACTCGCAGCCGCTATTTCAAAGGGCTGAGAAATCCACAACCCTTTTCCACAGCTTTCCACGAAGCAGCGAAGACCTAACGGGGCGCTGCCCCAGCCCTCCGAGGCGTGAAAGCAGGCCATAATGACTTGTGGGCGCAGTTTTGTGGGCGAGGGCTTGTGGGTAGACCAAGACTTGACCTGTTTTTCAAGATCCTCGGCACTCAAGGACTTCTAGACGTCGCCAATGGACCTCTTCGTCACCGGCGGCGCCGGGTTCATCGGCCGGGCACTGGTCTCGCGGCTGTCGCAGCTCGGCCACCGGGTATCCTGCCTCGTCCGGGAGCCGGGGCAGGGGCAGTGGATGGCAGATTGGCCCGGGCTCACCCCCGTGGCCGGGGATCTGCTCGTCCCCGGGTCCTACCGTGACGTGCTCGGGAAGTCGGAGCTCGTCTTCCACCTGGCGGGCCTCACGAAGGCCAGGACACGCGCCGCGTATCTGGAGACCAACGGGGAGGGGACGGGCAGGCTCGCCGAGGCGGCCGCGGGGCGCGGCTCGCGGGTGAGGAAGATCGTCTACGTGAGCTCCCTGGCCGTCGCGGGACCTCACCGCGCGGCGCTTCCTGCCCGGGAGGAGGCAGCGCCCCGGCCCATCACACACTACGGCGAGAGCAAGCTCCTCGGCGAAGAGCTGCTGCGCCGCCACTGTGGCGGGAGGGCCTGGGCCGTCGTGCGTCCGGGGGTGGTTTACGGGCCCTTCGACAAAGACGTGTTTCACTACTTCCGGGCCGCGGCCCGGGGGTTCGTGCCGCTGGTCGGGGGCGGAACCCTCGAGCTCTCCCTCCTCCACGTCGCCGACCTGGTCGAGGCGCTGACCTTGGCAGCCTTCTCCGAGCGCTCCGACGGTCGGGTGTACTTCGTTTCGGACGGCGAGAGCCACACGACCGGCGAGATGGCCGCAATTCTGCGGGAGCTCGTGGGTCGCGCACGCGTCGTGCCCGTCCCCGGCGCGGCGCTTCGGCTCGCCGGGCTCGTGGGCGATCTGGTCGCGGCCGCCACCCGAAGGGGGGTTGTTCTGAATAGTCAAAAGGCCAGGGAGGCGCTTCAGGAGGGATGGGTTTGCTCGATCGAGAGGATTCGGGAGGAGCTCGGCTTCGCACCGCGCGTCGACCTGCAGAGCGGCTTTCGGGCCACCTTCGGCTGGTACCGGGAGAACGGGTGGATGTAGCCGTTGCGACCGACACCCTCACCGTCGCCTACAACCTGTTCGTGCTCGCCTTCGTGCTCACCTCCTGGGGGCGAGTTGCCGCTGCGCCCGCACACGCGGCGTTCAATGCCGGCGTGATCGGCGTCGTCCTCTGGCTCGGCCGGCGCCGCCGGTGCCGGCCGAAGGAGAGCATTTACGCCCGCCTCTCCCTGTGTCATCCCCTGATTCTATACACCTTCCTCTACTACCAGACCGGGCTTCTCAACCGTGTCCTCGTCCCGGAGTTCCTGGACCCCATCTTTCTCCGGGCCGATATCGCCGTGTTCGGCGCGTTCCCCGCCATCTATCTCCACCGCGCGCTTGGCGGACCCTTTGCCGACGAATTCTTTCACGTGGCCTACTTGAGCTACTACCTCGTCATCGTCCTCGTCTCGCTCCTTCTGTTTCGGAAGAGCCTAGGGGCCTTCCAGCGTTTTCTTTTTCAGCTCTCGGCTCTCTTCTACCTCTGTTATGCTACCTACGTCTTTCTCCCCGTGGAGGGGCCGCTCGTGGAGAGAGGATTGGTCTTTCACGGAAGCGGCCTGTTCGAAAGGATCGTGGATTTCCTTTATGCCAAGGGCGAGAACCCCGGCGCCGCCTTCCCGAGCTCCCACGTAGCGGTCGCACTGCTCGTGGCGCTTTGGGGCGGCACGCACTTTCCCAGGCTCAAGCCGCTGCTCCTTGCGCAGTTCGTGCTGCTTTCCATCTCGGCCGTGTACTGCTCCTTCCACTACGGGGTCGACATCATCGCGGGAGTCCTCCTGGGGGCAGGGATGCTGGTCCTCATGAATCGCTCACCGGACCTCTCGTGGCACGGGTAGCGCCGCGCCGTGTGTCTCGTTCCGATGGCCCGCCAAACTTGACAGTTTCGGTTACGGTACGATGCTGTCGGTACGGAGCGAGAGGAGGCCGGCGCCATCGTCGAACCGGCGGTCCCGGGAGATGTGGCTCCGGGGAACTGACGGGTTGCCGCGCTTGAGGACGGCCGGGTGGGTCCGACGGCGCAGGCGGACGGCCGCTCGATAACCGGAACCCCGTCGGGGCCTGTGGTCCCTGCGGGCGTTGCGGAGGAGCCGAGGGCTCGCCAGCGTCGGATCGTCCGGCATCGGCCACCGGAGTGGGCGGGACCCACCCGGGCCGTTTCCCGGATGAGCCGGAGATGTGGTGGGCTACCCGATCCATGTCGAGGTGCCACAAGGCGGGGCCGGCGGGGGTTGCCCCGGCGTGGGGAATCGACCTGCCGCAGAGCCTCCGTCCATCGGGCGGGGCAGAATGACAAGGGATGCCGTTGACCATGCCGGTGCGTAGCCGAAACAACCGCAGTCCGGATCCGCTTGCCGCACATCTCATCGGCGTGCTGCGGCGCCACGCCGAAGACCACCCGCGGCAGCCCGCCTGCGTCCATCTGCTCGACGGTCAGGCCGATGAGGCCCGTCTGACCTTCGCCCGGCTCGATGGGCGAGCCAGAGCCATCGCGGCCCGCTTGCAGGAGAGGGGCTGTGCGGGCCAGAACGTGCTGCTGGTCTTTCCACCCGGCGTAGACTTCATCGCGGCTTTCTTCGGTTGCCTGTATGCCGGGTGCGTAGCCGTGCCGACGTACCCTCCCCATCGCCACCGCATGTTCGAACGCTTCCAGGCTGTCGCCGCCGATTCACAGGCCCGCATCGCCCTGAGCAACTCCTCGGGCCCGGTGCCGTTCCAGACCTTGAGGAACGCGAAAGAGGACGGGCGGGCGGCCGGGGCCGCGCCCTCCCAGCTCTCGTGGATCGCTACCGACGAGATTCCCGACGCCCTGGCCGAGCACTGGCAGGAGCCGACCATTCGCCCCGACGCCCTCGCCCTGCTCCAGTACACCTCCGGCTCCACCAGCCAGCCCAAGGGCGTCATGCTCAGCCACGCGAACCTGATGGCCAACATCCGCGCCATTCAGCAGGCCTTCGACATACAGGACAGGGACCGCAGCGCGTTCTGGCTGCCCATGTACCACGACATGGGCCTGGTGGGCGGCGTGCTGGTACCGGTGTTCACCGGTGTGACCAACGTCTTCATCTCGCCGGCTGCGTTCCTCCAGAGCCCCATCACCTGGCTGGCCGCGATCAGCAAGTACCGGGTCACCATCTCCGGCGGCCCCAACTTCGCCTACGACCTTTGTGCCCGCAAGATCACCGACGAGCAGCGTGCCACCCTCGACCTTTCCTCCTGGAGCCTGGCCTTCGTCGGCGCCGAGCCCATCGACCCCGGCACGCTCGAACGCTTCGCCGCCGCGTTCGCCCCCTGCGGCTTCCCATCCAGCGCCTTCTATCCCTGCTACGGACTGGCGGAAGCGACGCTCATGGTGAGCGGCCCCAGGCGCGGCAGCGGCGCGACGGTCGAGGCCTTCCACGACGCGGCATTGACCGAAAGCCGCGTGGAGCCCGTGCCCGGCGACGCGCCGCGGGCTCGGCGACTGGTGGCCTGCGGATCGCCCGTCGAAGGTCTGCGCGTGGCGATCGTCGACCCGCAGTGCCGCGAGGAAGTCGCCCCCGCCCGCGTGGGCGAGATCTGGGTCGCCGGCCCATCGGTCGGACAGGGCTACTGGGGCAAGCCCGAGCAGACCCTGCGTAGCTACGGCGCCCGCCTGAGCGGCTCGGGCGATGGCCCGTTCCTGAGGACCGGCGACCTTGGCTTCCTCCAGGAGGGCCAACTCTACGTCACCGGCCGGTTGGACGACCTGATCATCGTCCGCGGGATGAACCGCTATCCGCAAGACATCGAGGCCATCGCCCGCAGTAGCCACCCGCTCCTCGAACCCGGTTACGGGGCCGCTTTCATCGCAGACGACCACGACCGCCAGCGCTTGGTTCTGGTGCACGAAGTCGCGCGCAAGGGGCAGGATGATTTCCGGCCCGTGCTCGACGCGCTTCGCTGCGCGGTGCTCGAGGAATGCGGCTTGGCTCTGGACGCAGTGGTGCTGGTGCGAAGCGGCACGATTCCCAGGACCTCCAGCGGCAAGATCCAGCGCCACGTGTGTCGCGCGGCCTTCCGGGACGGCGAGCTCCACGTCCTGGCCGAACACTGCTGCCGGCCGGCCGAAACTGCCGGCCCGAGCACCACCATCCGCCCCACCGATGAACACGCGGGAGCCTGCAAGGCGCGTCTCGTCCCGCGCTCCTGGCAAGCCGCCCTGGCCGCCGTACGCCAGCATGCCGGCGCCTTGACTGGCGCAGCGTTGCACGACCTCACCCCGGACACGCCCCTGGCCGCACTGGGTCTGGATTCGCTGCAGCGGCTGGATCTCGTGGCCAGGATGGAGGAGACCTTCGCCTGCCGTCTGCCCGAATCCGTGATCAGCGAGGCCAGGACGCTGGAGGATCTGATCCGGGCCGTGCAAACCGATCTCATCGACGGCCCGAGGGCCGACGCTCCCGCCGGTCAGATCCCGCCCGAACACTACGACCTGGCCCTCTTTCCCGAGTATGGCGAGTTGAAGCGCCAGGAGCGTCTGTTGCTGTCGGCAGTCGGCGACAACCCGTACTTCCGCGTCGACCCGGGCAAACCGGGAAGCGCGCACAGCCTCGGGGGGCGGGCGCTCGCCAACTTCAGCGTCTACGACTACGTGGGCCTGGCCCACGATCCGGAGGTCGCCGCCGCCGCCAAGGCCGCGATCGACCGTTACGGCACCAGTGCCGGCGCCAGCCGGCTGGTCTCGGGCGAAAAGCAGGTGCATCGGGATCTGGAGCAGGCCCTGGCCGCCTTCCTGGACAGCGAGGCCGCCATCGCCTTCGTCTCCGGCCATGCCACCAACGTCACCACCATCGGCCACCTGTTCGGGCCGGACGATCTGATCCTCCACGACATATTGGCCCACAACTCCATCGTCCAGGGCGCCCTGCTCGCCGGCGCCGCGCGACGAGCCTTTGCCCACAACGACTGGCAGGCCCTCGACAGCCTGTTGTCCGAAGTGCGCCACCGCTATCGTCGGGTGCTGATCGCCATCGAGGGGGTGTACAGCATGGACGGCGACTTCCCCGAGCTGCCGCGCTTCGCGGAGCTCCGGAAGAAGCACAAGACCCTGCTGCTGGTCGATGAAGCGCACTCGCTGGGCACCATGGGTGCAACCGGCCGGGGCCTCGGAGAGCATTGGGGGGTGGCCCGCTCCGACGTGGACCTGTGGATGGGCACGCTCTCCAAGTCTCTGGCCAGTTGCGGCGGGTACATTGCCGGCTCGAGCGAGCTGGTCGAGTACCTCAAGTACACCGCCCCCGGGTTCGTCTACAGCGTGGGCCTCTCGCCGCCCGGCGCCGCTGCGGCTCTGGCCGCCCTCACGGTTCTCCAGCGCGAACCGTGGCGCGTGGCCCGGCTGCGCGAGCTGTCTGCGCTGTTTCTCACACTGGCTCGCCAGCGCGGCCTCCACACCGGCTCGGCCGCCGGCACGCCCGTGGTCCCGGTCATCGTGGGAAGCTCGGTCAAGGCCTTGCGGCTGTCGCGCGCCTTGTTCGACCGGGGCATCAACGTCCAGCCGATTCTGCACCCGGCAGTGCCCGACCGCTCCGCACGCCTGCGTTTCTTCATCACCACCCATCACGACGAGGAGCAGATCCGCGCCACGGTCCGTGCCACGGCTGACGAACTGGCCAAATTACAGCGAGCGGGAAACGGGCCGCCCTTGCATCAACAGCCGCGTTGCCCCCTTTGACCTTCCCCAACCCGTCCCGGCCGACAGCTCCACTGCACATAGGAAGACCCACACAGGAATGAAATCCCCCGCAAGAATCACTTGTCCTTTCGTCGCCGGGTGGAGATGCCGTGCTTCCGCAACCGGGCACGAAGGGTGCTGGGGTTGAGGCCGAGCAGGGTCGCTGCCCCCCGTGTTCCCTCGATTCGCCCCCCCGTTTTTTCGAGCGCTTGCAGAATGTGCCTGTGTTCCACCTCGGCGAGCGGTTGGACCTCCGGGGGGACAGGGGGTTCCCCAGTTCGCCGAAACGGCTCGAAGCGGTCCAATATCTGCAGCTTAGTTCCCTGAGTGGTGATGGCCGCCCGCTCGATGACACTCTCCAGCTCCCGCACGTTGCCGGGCCAGCCGTAGGCTTGCAGGG